>JBFJMD010000053.1:0-10309 GCA_041634115.1 Thermoanaerobaculia bacterium
CGTCCACGGCCGCTTCGGCCAGCCCTGCCCCGACTGCGGCGCCCCCGTCCAGCGCATCGTCTACGCCGAGAACGAGGCCAACTACTGCCCCCGCTGCCAGACCGCCGGCAAGCTCCTGGCCGACCGCGCCCTCTCCCGCCTGCTCAAGGACGACTGGCCGCGGACGCTGGAGGAGCTGGAGCGGCGGCGGACCCGTGGCCGGTCGGATGCGCAGACTACGGATCCGTAGGTTGGGGGTTCAAAGCCCCCGCGCGCGGCTCAGGATCCGCGGTTGCGGCCCTTCCACGGCTGGACCACGCCGACGACGGCGGTGACGAGCCCCAGGATGAACTGCGCGATGCCGTAGCTGACGATGCCGAGGGTGAAGATGTACCCGGTTTCCCACTGCCGGCGGAAGGTCGCGATGCTCTGTCCGATCTTCTCTTCCGGGACCCCGCCCTCCGCGAGCTGAGCGCTCCACACCTCGGCCACCGTGTCGATCCAGGTCGGGTCGACGAAGTTGATGTAGAGGTACATGTAGGTCTGGTAGATGACTCTCGAGACCAGGATCATCACCGCGATCAGGAGGACCGTCCGGAGAAAACCGGGCCGCGCACCCAGGTGCTCGCCCAGCGACCTCGCGCCCAGAAACGAGAAGACCACGACCAGCGCGTAGGTCGAGATCCACGTCCAGTGGCTGAGCCCGAGGCCGAGCCAGGTCAGGACCTGGATAGAGAGCACGACGGCGGCGCCCAGACCGACGCCCCAGAGGACGTGGTGTTTCCACGGGATTCGGGCGTTCGAGCTCATCTCGGTTCTCCTCCACCTGGGAGCGCGCGATCCGCCTGGGGTCAGCCGGTGTGCTTCTTTTACGTTTCGCCGCTCTCGGAGTTCAGATCTCGGCCTCCGCGCGGGGCATTCCGATGCGGCTCCACGCCAGGGTGTAGACTAGCCGCCACAACAGAAAAGCTGGGAGGCAAGGATGCACGAAACTGTCGCCAAAGCCCTGACGCTCGCCCACGAGACCCTTCGTTGTGGCGTTCCCCACTTCCGGGAGCGGAAGCTGATTCCGATTCGGACCACGGCCCACCTGATCGTGTTCGACGCGGAGAAGATCAGCCCGCTCTACACGATGCTCGAGGTGAGGCCGACCGACGAGACCGCCACCGGCCGCGAGGACAATTTCAGCAGCGGCGACGTCACGCTGCCGGACGAGCTGTGCACGACCGAGAAGCACTACGCCAACTGGAACAAGGCGCACCCCGATTTCCCGGTCGACAAGGGGCACAGCGCGGGGTCCCAGTACCGCCGCGGCGACGTGGTCGAGCAGTCGGACATCGACACCCTGGCCGGGGTCACGCCCGAAGCCAGCAAGACGAACCGCAACGTCAAGGGGCCGCTCGAGTCCGCGATTCTCGCCTACGCCAAGAAGCACACCCACACCTACCTGGTCCAGGGGCCGGTCTGGTACGGCAAGGAGCCGATCTACGGAAAGCTGGAGAACGGCCAATGGATCCCGGACGCGCTCTTCATCTCCGCGCTGTTCCTGCACCGCAAGAGCGTGAGGTCGTGGACCTTCCTGATGGAGAACTCGAAAACGATCAAGGGCGCCAACCTCCGCGAGATCACGCTCGACGAGCTCGAGCGACTCACCGACCTCTATCTCTGGAGCAACGTCGGCGCCGACAAGTTCCAGAAGCGTCGCAACAAGCTCAGCCGCGGCAAGTGGTGGAAGGAAGGTCAGCCGAAGCGCTAGGTTGATCGGGCCGCGGCGATCTCGACCGGAAGACGATGAACCGGAGAGACCTGCTGCGGAACGGAGCCCTCCTCGGGCTGGCGGGCCTCGGCCGGCCGGCGCCGTTCTGGGCGTCCGAGGCGGCAGCACAGGCCGGGCCGGCGCCGGAAACGGCGCCAGGCGGCGACGGCACGCTCTGGCTCAACTGGAACGAGAACCCGCTCGGCCCGCCGGCGGAGGCGCGGGAGGCCGCCGTCGCGGCGCTCGGGAAGGCCAACCGCTATCCCGACGCCGACCGCGACCGCCTGATCGAGTCGCTCGCATCCCGGCACGGCGTTGAGCCCTCCCAGGTCGTCCTCGGCTGCGGCTCGACCGAGATCCTGCAGATGATCGTCCAGGCGTTCGCCGCGCCGGACGCGCTGCTGCTGCTCGCCGACCCGACCTTCGAGGCCATGGGCCGCTACCAGCGCCCGCACGATTACCGCATCGAGCGCGTGCCGCTCGCGGCGGGCTACGCCCACGACCTCGAGCGCATGCGGGAGATCGCCCGCCGCCACCCCGGCCCGGTCGTGGCCTACGTCTGCAACCCCAACAACCCGACGGCGACGCTGACGCCCTCCGGCGCCCTCGACGCCTGGATCGCGGAGGCGCCCGAGCGGGTGGCCTTCGCGATCGACGAGGCCTACCACGAGTACGTGCGGGCGCCCGGCTACCGCTCGGCGGTCGGGTGGGTCGCAAAGCGCCCCAACGTCGTCGTCACCCGCACCTTCTCCAAGCTCTACGGCATGGCGGGGCTGCGGCTGGGCTACGCCTTCGCCGAGGAGCGCACCGCCCGGCGCGTGCGCGAGTTCATGTCGAGCGACAACGCCAACGTCGTGGCGCTGGCCGCGGCCGAGGCGGCGCTCGCCGACCCGGGCGCGGTCGAGCGGGCCCGGTCGGCCAACGAGGCCGCGAAGAAGATCGCCTGCGACTGCCTCGACGAGCTCGGGCTCGCCTACCTGCCGAGCCACGCCAACTTCCTCATGCACCGCGTCCCCGGCGACCTCGAGACCTACGTCGGCCGCATGCACGAGCACGGCGTGCGGGTCGGCCGCTCCTTCCCGGCGATGCCGGGCCACAACCGGCTCTCGCTGGGACTGCCGGAGGAGATGGAGCGCTTCGCCGAGCTGCTGCGGGAGTTCCGGCGGCGGGGCTGGGTGTAGGTCGACACCGCGACGCCGGGAGACGCGGCTCGCGCGACCGCGCGTCGACGGTCTGCCTCGCAGCTCCGGCGGGCTAAGATGCCCGCCGGGAGGCCCGACCATGATCCGAATCGCTCCGCTCGCGCTCCTCGCCGTCCTGAGCTGCCCGGCCCAGGGCCCGTCTTCCGGTTCCGACGCCGCCCGCCTCACCGATCCCGCGGCGGTCGAGGCCGGGGTCCGCCAGGCGTTCGAGGCGTTCGTGGCCCACTCCAACGGCGCGGAGTGGGACGCCGTGCTGGCTTTCTACTCGGACGATCCCGACTTCCACTGGGTGGAGGACGGCGCGGTCGCCTATCCCTCGAAGGCGGATCTCGCCGCCGCGGTCGAGGGGATCTACGACGCGGTCGAGGAGATGGGGCTCGAGGTCGACGACGTCCGGGTCCTGCCGCTGCGGGACGATCTGGCCTGGCTGACGGCGAGCTGGAAACAGAGCTTCACCCTCGCCTCCGGCGACGCGTTCTCCTACGCCGGCGCGACCACCATTCTCTGCGAGCGCTCCGGCGACGGCTGGGTCTTCCTCGCGGGGCACAACTCCACCGCCAAGTCGCGCGGCGGCTAGCCTACCCCTCCTTCGCCAGTCGCGAGATCGTAGGCCTTTCGGAGTCGTTTGTCGAAGGTCTTGTCGATACTCCACCAGGCATAGAGCGCGGCGATCGCCGACGGCACTCCGATAGACAGCACCGCCAACCGCCAGCGCCCGGGGCAGGTGGCTACAGTCGCGAAGACCACGATCAACACCGTGTTCAGGGCGGTGGCGCGAGCGATTCGCAGCCTGCTGCGCACATAGTCGAGAAAGGCCACGGTCTCGCCTCCCCCCTTCAGCACGGTCAACCGCAGCTCGCCGAACGCGGGGTACTCCTTCTCCTCCGCGTCACCACGCTCTTTCGATGCGATGATCTCGCGCAGCCACTTGCCGCTCTTGCGCAGACCCCAGCCGACCCCGCCGAGAACGCTGTCGGCGACGCGGTCCATGACGACCCCGATGCTGTAGGCGGCCGCCAGGAGTCCGATCGTCAGCAGCGGGGCCCAGTCCTTGAGTTGCGAAAGAGCGGCCTGCAGGCCGTTCAGGTCCGCGACCGGAGCCTCGAGCCGGCTCGCGACGACCCACGCGCCAAGCGCGAGCCAGACCAGCGTCTGTAGTCCGACGATGAGGATCTCCGCGAAGAGAGCCGTCATTTTCACGACTTGACCTCTCTCTTTCGCAGTTCACGGAAGATCTTGCGAGATCTCGGTGTCAGGCTCTCGTCGAGCTCGCCCCCCTCTACCGGATCCCTGAGGACCAGCTCGAAGCGGAGGCTCTCCCGGGGATTCCGCTTGAGCTGCGCGAACTCCTCCTCGCCGATCTCGAGGTCGAAGAGATAGTGGGTGGTGCCGTCAGCCACGAGCTCAAGCGGCCGGGGCCGGCTCCTGGCGGCCGCGGCGGCGAGCCTGCCGCTCACCTCCTCCTCCCTCAACTCCCTGATCAGTGCTTCCAGAGGCGCCTCCCGCGGATTCAGGTGACCGCCCAACATCTCGAGCTTGTCGTGTCTCTCGCCGCCCGGGGCGCGCTTGCGCGACATCAGCAGCCACTCGCCGCCCGCGCGCCGCACCCGGACCCTGGCCTTGGCTACTGGTTTCGATTCTCTCGCCATCTCCGGCCCCCGCCGGGCCATGACGGTGTCCCGGCGCCCCGTCGGCGGTCTTCCGATTTCCCCCGCTTCTCGCTCGAGAAAGCCCACTCATCGTAGCAGGGCCGCTCGGCTTTTCGGCTTTCGGCCGGGCGTCGACTATCATCGGCGGCGATGCCTGCCACTCCTCAGGGCGCCGGGAAGGCTCTGCTCGGGCGATTCGCTTCGAGGCTGCGGTTCCCGCAGCTCTTCGCGCTGACCGCCGTGCTGTTCGTGCTCGACCTGCTGATCCCCGACCTCATCCCCTTCGTGGACGAGATCCTGCTGGCGCTCGCGACGATCCTGCTGGGCTCCTGGAAGGACAAGCGCCAGGTCGAAGAGGACGAGGGCGACCGGCCGCCGATCAAGGACGTCACGCCGCCGCGCGAGAAGACCTCCTCGAGCTAGGGCGCGGACCGGGCCGGGCTCAGCCGGCGCGCATGAAGTGCCAGCGCAGGTCGCCCTCCTTGCGCTGGAACACCTCGGGCTCGATCGCCGGCGCGAACTCGCGCAGGATCGAGGCCACGTGCTGGCCGCGGGCGGCGCGCTCGAGCGCGGGGGCGGCGGCGGACCCGGCCTTCGTGATGTAGGTCTGCCAGATCGCCTGGCGGATCGACATCGTCCCCAGGGTGACGTTGGGCAGGGCCGCGGCGCCCTTTTTCAGGCGCGAGATCTTGCGTTTGAGCTCCCGCACGTCCGCCATCGGCTCGCGCTGCCAGCCGGTGTAGGGCTTGGGGATCAGGATGTTGGTGCCGAGGTGGATCGAGCCGATGACGCCGGTCGGCGCCAGCTCCTCGAGCATGATCGCACGCGCCTCAGCCGCCAGCTCCAGGATCCCCTCGACGTCCTCGGGCGTCTCCCCCGGCAGCCCGATCAGGAAGTAGAGCTTGAGCTGGGTGAAGCCGTGCCGGAAGATCATGCGGATCTTCTCGAGCAGCAGCGAGTTGGGGATCGGCTTGTTGAGCTTGACCCTGAGCGAGTCGCTGCCGGTCTCCGGCGCCAGCGTGATCGAGCGATCGCCGGAGGAGCGCAGCGCCGCCAGCACCCCGTCGCTCACCGCCGGGATGCGGATCGACGAGATCGAGCTGCGGAAGCCGAGTTCGTTGGCGGCGGCCAGGATGCGCTCGATCTCCGGGTGGTCGCCGACCGCGGTGGCCAGGAACCCGAGCTGGTCGGTCACCGGCCGGGCGCGCTCGAACGACTCGAGGATGTACTCCGTCGGGTGCCAGCGAAAGCGGCCCATGCCGAAGGTCGCCCAGCAGTAGAGACACTTCTCGGGGCAGCCGCGCGACATCTCGACCAGGAACTTGCTCGAGAACTCGGTGCGCGGGGTGACGATCGCGGTGGTCGGCAGGTGGCCGGGCGCGCGCATCTGCTCCTCGGAGAGCTCGAGCTTCTTGATCTTGGGAAGCTCGCCGTCCTCCTCCGGTCGCTGGCGCGAGGGGACGTAGAAGCCGTCGCGGCCGGCCAGGCGCTCGAGCGCCGCCTCCCGGTCGCCCTCCTCGGCGAGCGCCGCCAGCAGCTCCGGCAGCAGGTTCTCGGCCGCGCCGAGCGGGAAGACGTCCACGAACTCCGACAGCGGCAGCGGGTTGATCATCGCGCAGGAGCCGCCGACGATGACCAGCGGCGCGCGCGGCCCGCGGGCCTCCCGGCGCAGCGGAATCCCCGCCCGGTCCAGCATCGCGAGAAAGTTGACGTAGTCCTCTTCGAAGGAGATCGAGAAGGCGATGGCGCCGAATGCCGACAGCGGCGTGTCGAGCTCGACCGACAGCGGCATGCCCGCGCCGTCGGCGAAGAAGCGCTCGCAGCTCCAGTCCGGCGTCCGGTTGACCAGCTCCCAGACCCGCTGGAACGCGAGGCTCGACATCCCCACGTGATAGCTGTTGGCGTAGGCCAGGGCGAGCGCGTAGCGGCCGTGGGGCGCGAACCGCTCCACCGGCCTCTCGTCGGCCCGGAATGCCTCCCAGCTGTGCTTCGCTTTCGCCATCGCTTCGTCCCGATCGCCGCCCGGGCTGCAAACGATCATTCTAGCCCAGCGGCCTCTCCAAGCGGGCCGACTCGGGCCGGCCGCGCCCGCCCGACTTGACAGCCAGCGCCATTTCCTGAAAGCTTCTTCGCAATTCGAAGGTGTCCAGGCGGAGGGCGGCGCCCGCAGCGCCTCTTTCCGCCGGGTCGGCGGGCCGGTCGGGCCAAGCGTCCGGCGACCCGCCCCCCCGCCTCGACCGCACCAGCGCTCTCGAGAGAGACCCCGCGAACCCCGGTCGTTCTCCGGCGACCCGAAACGCCCGGAGCGCGCCCGAGGCGCGGCCTCGGGAGTGGCCCACGCGCCCTGGAGGGAAGACCATGACCAAAACGGATCTCAAGGTGGAGCCGATCCCGAGCTCCACCAAGGGCAACGCCGTCGCCTCCCGCTCCGAGCTGGCCGAGCGCCTCTACGATCTCCTGTCGATGCCGAGCTGGGAAGGGCGCGAGCTGGCGCCGGAGCTCGAGAAGCTCGAGAAGCGCTACGAAGCCTGCCCCTACTCCGAGCTGATCTACCTCCTCTCCCACCTCCGCTTCCCGCCCGACGAGGCGAAGCACCACTGGCTCAGCATCGTCGAGCACCGCGGCCTGATGGAGGAGCGCCTGGGCTCGCACGTGGACCTGCGGGTGGCGCTCGCCAGCTACTTCGTGCAGGTCAACCGCCAGCTCGACAACCCGATCATCATCGAGATGCGGCTCTTCGACGAGGCCCGCGCCTTCGCCTACCGGGACGAGCTCACCGGCCTGCGCAATTACCGCTTCCTGAGCGAGATCCTGCCCCAGGAGGTGCTGCGCAGCGACCAGTACAACGTGCCGCTGACGCTCATCATGATCGACATCGACGGCTTCAAGGACTTCAACGACCGGCACGGTCACGAGGCGGGGAACCGGGCGCTGGCGACCATCGGCCGGCTGATCACCGAATCGCTCCGCGAGGTGGACTTCGCGATCCGCTACGGCGGCGAGGAGTTCGCCCTCGTGGCGCCCTCGACTCCGAAGATCGGGGGCCGCATCCTGGCCGAGCGGGTGCGCCGCCGCGTCGAGTCGCACCCCTTCGCGGGCGACGACGGAGGGCAGGCCGAGTCGCTCACGGTGAGCCTCGGAGTCGCCACCTATCCCGCGGACGCCACCGGCGCCGCGGAGCTGGTGCGGGTCGCCGACCGGGCGATGTACCACGCCAAGGCCAGCGGCAAGAACCGGGTGCAGCTCTACGGCGAGAACCGCCGCTCGCACCGGCGGATCGGCATCGAGCTGGAGGGGCGCTTCGGCTTCTACCACCCCGACGACCACCCGCTGAGGACGGTGGACATCAGCGAGGGCGGGATTCGCTTCGCAACCTCGCAGGCGGTGGAGCGCGGGGACCTGCTCGACCTCAGCCTGCGCCTACCGGGCTTGCAGCGCATTCTCACGTTCGCCGGCCGGGTCGTCCAGGTGCGCGAGGCCGAAGGGCGCTGGGAGGCGGCCGTGCGAATCATCGACATGCCGAGCCCCGACCGGCACCTCCTGGCGCAGTACATCCGCCGGCAGCCGGCGCACGACCTGGGCTGACGGCTCGGACTACCGCGGCGACAGCGCGCCCTCTAGCTCGACGGCGACCTCGACGCTCTTGGCGACCCGCAGGAGGAACTTGCTCGGGTCGCGCATCCCCCACTCCACGTAGGGGACCGCGAAGGTCGCGGCCAGCCGCAGCCGGTCGCCGTCGACGGCGACCTCGGCGGGCACTTCGAGCGGATGCTCGCCGCCGTGGATCTCGAGGCGGCCGCGGACGGTCACCCGGCTCGCGCCCGCCGCGGCCAGCTCCCCCTCGAGCACCTCCGGCCGGAAGACGATCCGCGGGTGCTCCGCGCTCTCGAGCACATTCTCGTGCATGTCGCGGTCGCGCTTGCGGTTGCCGGTCTCGGCGCTGCGCGCGTCCACCACGATCTCGCCTTCGAGCCGGCCGGTGGCGGGATCGAAGACGATCCGGCCGGACTCCAGCCCGGCGCTCCCCTCGACCTTGTGCAGCGTCGCGCCGAGGGTGAAGGAGATCTTCGAGGATCCGGGGTCGAAGACGACCCGCCGCTCGTCGGCCGCGAGCGGCGCCACGACGGCCGCCGCGGCCACGGCCATCAGCATCGCCGCCGCGGCGGCGAGCCGGCCCGAGCGGACCCTCACGCCATCACCCCTCTCTCCCGATCTCGTCTATCATCGAATCTCATCCGCAAATGCCCGCTTCGCCGCTCGCCCGCCTCCGCCGCTACGCGCTCCATCTGCGCCTGCCCTTCAACTACGTCCTCGCGCCGCTCTTCGTCTGGGGAGGATACGTCTCCGGCGCCGCCCTGGACGGGACCTTCTGGCTGGGATTCCTCGCCTTCCACCTGTTCCTCTACGGCGGCACCAACATGTTCAACTCCTACTACGATCGGGACGCCGGTCCGATCGGCGGCCTCGCGCGCCCGCCCGCGGTCGATCGCGGCATGCTCTGGGGCTCGCTCGCGCTGAAGGCCCTCGGCCTCGCCGTCGCCGCCTTGGTCGGCCCGGTCTTCGCAGCGCTCTACCTGGCCTTCGTCCTCTACTCGATCTCCTATTCGCACCCCGCGATCCGGCTCAAGCGGCGCCCGATCGGCAGCGCGGTGAGCGTCTTCGTCGGCCAGGGCCTGGTGGGTTTCCTGGCCGGCTGGGCGGCGGCCGCCGGAGCGCTGCCGCGAGCCACCGACGGGCTGGCGCTCGCCGCGGCGTTCGGCGCCGCACTGCTGGTGAGCTCGCTCTACCCCGTCACCCAGATCTACCAGCTCGAGGCCGACGCCGGGCGCGGCGACCTCACCCTGGCGCGCCGCCTGGGGCCGGGCCGGGTGTTCGTCTACGTGCTGGCGCTGCTCGCGCCGGGGCTGCTGATCACCGCCTGGGTCTTCCGGGCGCGCGGGGCGGGCTGGGCCGCGGCGGTCCTCGTCGCCGCGCTGCCCGTCGCGCTGCTGGCGCTCGCGGCGCTCAAGCGGTCGCTCGCCGCCCTCGAGCCGCCGGCCGTCTACCGGCGGGCGATGGCGGTGAACTACGCCACCTCGACGCTGTTCCTGCTGCTGATGGCGATCGACCGGCTGCTCCTCGGGTGACCGGACTTCTCTCGCCACGGCGCCCCGCCCCGGGCGGGAGATCCATCGGATCACCCCCACCGACCCTCGATCCCTTCGGGTATTGGAGGGAATCCTCTTTGATGGCTGGCAGCCGAGATCGCTTGTCGAAGGACTTCCTCGGCGCCCCGCCCCGGGCGGGAGATCCATCGGATCACCCCCACCAACCCTCGATCCCTTCGGGTATTGGGGGGAATCCTCTTTGATGGCTGGCTGCCGAGATCGCTTGTCGAAGGACTTCCTCGGCGCCCCGCCCCGGGCGGGAGATCCATCGGATCACCCCCACCAACCCTCGATCCCTTCCCCGCCCTCCAGGGGGGGAAGGGACGCCACCGCCCGGCGCTCTCTTCGGCCGCCGATGGGGTGAAGTCGGTCGGGCCCTCCTGCGGGCGTTGTTGACCGCTGATCGGGCGCTTCGGCGGACGTTGGTGAGGCGGACTTGGCGTCGCCGTCGTCCCGCGCCTCTTCGATGACCCAGGGTGTCGCGGGAGGGGGCCCTCCCGGGGGCATAGTTCCACTCCCGCTGGCTGACGAGACGCCCTCCGCGGACCGCACCGCGGTGAGACGAGAGCCGCCGAG
>JBFJMD010000054.1:0-10289 GCA_041634115.1 Thermoanaerobaculia bacterium
CCGCACCCTTTCACCCTTACCCGACCCTCATGGTGACCACGGGGGCCGGGCGGTCTACTCTCTGTGGCACTTTCCGTCGCGTCGCCGCGCCTCGCCGTTAGCGAGCATGCCGCCCGTCGGAGTTCGGACTTTCCTCCCCCGCGCACGATGCGCGGGGGCGATCGCCTGGAGCTCTCCGGCGCCGCCCCATTCTAACCCGATTCCGGCCCGCGCGGGGCTAGCCGCTCCGGTCCTTCCCCACCCAGCGGCCGATCCAGTCGAGGGAGCGGCGCAGCAGGCCCTGTTCTCCGGAGGCGCCGGCGGTGCGCCTGAGGCCGGCCAGCCCGCGGACCGCTTCCGCGTGGCCGGGGACCGCCTCGAGCACCTTCTCGAACTCTTCGCGCGCCCGCCGCGTGTTGCCGATCTGGGCGAAGAGCTTCGCCCGCGCGACCCGCAGGTCGGCGTCGGCGGGCGCCAGCTCCAGGGCCTCGGAGTAGTTGAAGATCGCCTTGCGCGCCCACTTCGGGTTCTGCTCCAGGCACTCCGCCAGCAGGGCGTAGTACTCCGGCTTGGGGTCCGTGCGCACCGCCTGGTTGAGCAGCTCGATGGCGAAGTGGTACTCCTCGCGCAGGGCCATGCTCTTGGCCATCCGGAAGTTGTGCTCGGCGACGCCCTTCGACTCCTTCTTGCGCACCTCCTCGCTCGGCTTGCCGGCGGAGCTGCGCGCCAGCGGCCCGATCTCGAGCAGGTACTTGCGGGTGCGCTCGCTGTCGGACAGCGTCAGGTAGGCCTCGGTGGCGCGCTCGAAGAGCAGGTGCATCCCGGCCTCCTTGCCCTCGAGGCCGAGCGCGGCCGCATGGCTCGGGTGCACCAGGCGGGCGAGCTTCGTGTAGGCGTCGTGGATCTCCTCGGGCAGCGAGCTGATCTCCACCTGGAGCAGCTCGTAGAAGGTCATCTCGCCGAGCTGGCGCATCAGCGCCCCGATCCGCTCCCGGTGATAGCGGGGGTCGAGCGACAGCGGCGAGCGCTCGAGGCCGTCGCGGATGCGGTCCGAGAAGCGCTGCACCAGCTCGGCGGTGAGGACCCCGGGCGACTCCGCCTGCACCGCCTTCTCCTGCGGCCGGATGAGGTCGATCGCCTGCAGCCGGCAGAGCTTCTCCAGCGTGGCCCCGCGCTCGAGATCCGCCTGCCGGAGCAGCTCCTTGACCGGCGTCGGCTGGTCGAGCCGCGACAGCAGGAACGCCTCCTGGGGATCGAGATCGGGGAGGCTCTGGAGCGACTCCTCGCCGGTGGTCGCCACGAAGCGGCGCTCCTCCCCGCCGAGCTGCTTCAGCAGCTGGAACTCGTCGCGGTTGCGGACCGCCCCCTCCATCAGGACCGAGGCGGTGGGCAACGGCCCGACGAGGTCGCTCGAGATGTGGGCGATGCCCTCCTGGAACTCGAAGTCGGCGGCCGTGACCCCGCTCATCAGATCGACGATCGCCGCCACCGCGAGCACCCGTCGGCCCTCCCCTCCCTCTTCCCCGGCGTCGGCCGCGGCCGGGGCCAGCGGGTGCTCCGGCCGCAGGTAGAGCTCGCCGCTGACGAAGAACAGCCGATCGGCGTTTCCGAGGGCGAGGACCCCGGTCTCGCGCTCGAGGTAGATGCGGCGCACCGCGGCGAAGGCGCTGGCCCGCGGGTCGGGCTCGGGGGTCGCTTCGGTCGGCACCACGGTTCGCTATTCTAGCGGGCGCCGGCGGCGGCCGGTCAGTCGCCGCCCTCCTCGTCCCGGAGCCGCTCCCAGACCCGCCGGCCGAGCACCGGCCCGAGCGCCTCCTGGAGCGCCTCGACGCCCGCCCCGCGCACCGCTTCGAGGCTGCCGAAGCGGGTCAGCAGAAGCCGCCGCCGCCGCGGCCCGACTCCCGGGATCTCGTCCAGCCGGCTCTTCAGGCTCCTCGCCGAGCGGCGGCGCCGGTGCCGGGAGAGGGCGAAGCGGTGGGCCTCGTCGCGCACCCGCTGGAGCAGCCGCAGCCCCGCGTGGCTGCGGGCGAGGCGCAGCGGGTCGGGCCGCTCCGGGGTGTAGATCTCCTCCTCGCGCTTGGCCAGGCCGACGACCGGGGTCTCCTCCACCTCGAGCGCCGCCAGCGCCTCGAGCGCCGCGTTGAGCTGGCCCCGGCCGCCGTCGATCAGCACCAGGTCGGGCATCGAGCCGACCTCCTCGAGCACCCGCCGGTAGCGGCGCCCGACCGCCTCGCGGATGGCGGCGAAGTCGTCCTGGCCCTCGCTGCGGCGGATGTTGAAGGAGCGGTAGTCGCTCTTGCGGAAGCGGCCCTCTTCCCAGACGACCAGGGCCGCCACGACCTGCGAGCCCTGCAGGTTCGACACGTCGAAGCCTTCGATGCGGCGCGGCGGATCGGCGAGGCCGAGGGCGGCCGCCAGCTTCTCGGCGGCGGCGCTCTCCGGGGCGGCCTCGCGAAAGCGGCGCCGAAAGGCGAGCTCGGCGTTGCGGCTCGCGAGCAGCACCCGCTGGTGCTTGGGGCCCCGCGAGGGGAGCCGCAGGTAGACCCGCTCCCCCTTGCGGCCGCTCAGCCATTCGACCAGCGCGTCGGCGCCCTCGACCGGCACCGGCAGGTGGATCTCCTTGGGGATGAAGCTGGTGCGGTCGTAGATCTGCGGCAGCAGCTCCCCGAGGAGGCGCTCCGCGGAAAGCCCGTCGCGGCCCTCCCAGAACAGCTCGCGGCGGTCGAGGACCTGCCCGCCGCGCATCACCAGCACCGTGACCGCGGCGCTGCCGCCCCTGACCGCGACCCCGTAGATGTCCACGTCCTCCCCCTTGACCGACGAGAGCTTGCGCCGCTCGCCGATCTCCTCGATCTCGCCGACGAGGTCGCGCAGCCGCGCGGCCTCCTCGTACTCGAGCCGCTCGGCGGCGACGGCCATCGTCCGCTTGAGCCGCCGCACGAGCTCGTCGTTGCGGCCGGACAGGAAGAGGCGGGCGGCCTCCGTCGCCTCGGCGTACTCGGCGTGGGTGGTCAGACCGTCGACGCAGGGGCCGAGGCAGCGCCGCATGTCGTAGTAGAGGCAGGGTCGCGGCAGGCTGCCGTCGATCTCGATCCGGCAGACGCGGATCTCGAACAGCTTCTGCACCAGCTTGATCGCCTTGCGGGCGAGGCCGCCCGGCAGGTAGGGGCCGTAGTACTCCGCTCCGTCGTCGCGCAGCCGCCGGGTGAAGGCGATCCGCGGGTAGTCGTCGGCCAGCGTGAGCTTGAGGTAGGGGTAGGTCTTGTCGTCGCGCAGCAGGACGTTGTAGCGCGGCCGCTTGCGCTTGATCCAGTTGTTCTCGAGCAGCAGCGCCTCGGCCTCGCTGTCGGTGACGAGGTACGACAGGTCGCGCGCCTCGCCGAGCATGGTGCGCAGCCGGGGCTCGTGGTCGTCGCCCAGGTAGCTCGCCGCCCGCTTGCGCAGCGACTTCGCCTTGCCCACGTAGAGCGGCCGGCCGCGGACGTCCTCGAAGACGTAGATTCCGGGCCGGTCCGGGAGCTCGCGAATGCGCTCCTCGACGCGGGGGGGGACGAGCATCTTCCGGCTAGCCGCTCAGGATCTGCAGCTCCTTCAGCTCGCGCAGGCGGTCGCGCAGCACCGCCGCCTCCTCGAACTCGAGCCGCCGCGCGGCCTCCTTCATCCGCCGCTCGAGCCGGCTCACCCGCTCGGCCAGAGGCAGGTCGGAGTCCTCGGCGACGTCCAGGAGCGGCGCCGTGGTGATGCGGCCGTAGTCGAGGTTGCTCATCTGCACGAGCGGGCTGTGGATGTCCTTGAGGATGGTGCGCGGCTCGATCCCGTGGCGCTCGTTGTAGGCGCGCTGGCGCAGCCGGCGGCGGCGGGTCTCCTCGCTCGCCCGCGCCATCGAGTCGGTCTCGCGATCGGCATAGAAGATCACCCGGCCGTTGACGTTGCGGGCGGCGCGGCCGGCGGTCTGGATGAGCGAGGTCTCGCTTCTCAGAAAGCCCTCCTTGTCGGCGTCGAGGATCGCCACCAGCGAGACCTCGGGCAGGTCGAGCCCTTCGCGCAGGAGATTGATCCCCACCAGCACGTCGAACTCGCCGCGGCGCAGGGCGGTGATGATCTCGACCCGCTCCAGGGTGTCGACGTCGCTGTGGAGGTAGCGCACCCGCACGTCGAGCTCGGTCAGGTACTGGGTCAGCTCCTCGGCCATGCGCTTCGTCAGCGTCGTCACCAGCACCCGCTCGCCGCGCTCGACGACCCGCCGGATCTCGCCGATCAGGTGGTCGATCTGGCCGCGGGCCGGATGCACCTCGATCTCCGGGTCGAGCAGGCCGGTGGGCCGCACCACCTGCTCGGCGACGACGCCGGCGGCGCGCTCCAGCTCCCACGCGGCCGGCGTCGCCGAGACGTAGATGCGCTGCCCCACCCGGGCGTCGAACTCCTCGAAGGTGAGCGGCCGGTTGTCGAGCGCGCTCGGCAGACGGAAGCCGTAGTCGACGAGGGTCTGCTTGCGCGAGCGGTCGCCGTGGTACATGCCCCGCACCTGGGGGATGGTCTGATGGCTCTCGTCCACGATCAGCAGGAAGTCCTCGGGCAGATAGTCGAGCAGGGTCGGCGGCGGCTCCCCCGCCGCGCGGCCCGAGAGGTGGCGCGAGTAGTTCTCGATGCCGTGGCAGTAGCCGATCTCGCGCAGCATCTCGAGGTCGAAGCGGGTGCGCTGCTCCAGCCGCTGGCGCTCGAGCAGCTGGCCCTGCGCCTCGAGCTCGGCGAGCCGCTCCTCGAGCTCCGCCCCGATCCGGACGACCGCGGTGCGCAGCCGCTCCTCCGGGGTGACGTAGTGGGTGCGGGGATAGACGGCGATCCGCTCCACCCGCTCGAGGGCATCGCCGGTCAGCACGTCGAAGCGCGAGATCTCCTCGATCTCGTCGCCGAAATACTCCACCCGGATGCCCTGCTCCTCGTAGATCGGCAGGATCTCCAGCACGTCGCCGCGGGCGCGGAAGCCGCCGGGAAAGAGGTCGAGCCGGGTGCGCTCGTACTGCATGTCCACGAGGCGGCGCAGCGCGACGTCCATGCTCTCCTCGCGGCCGCGGTCGAAGAAGTGCAGCATCCCGTAGAAGGCCTCCGGCGACCCCAGGCCGTAGATGCAGGACACCGAGGCCACGATCAGCACGTCGCGGCGCTCGAACAGCACCTTCGTCGCGCGCAGCCGCAGCCGGTCGATCTGCTCGTTGATGCTCGTCTCCTTCTCGATGTAGGTGTCGCTCTGCGGGACGTAGGCCTCGGGCTGGTAGTAGTCGTAGTAGGAGACGAAGTACTCGACCGCGTTCTCCGGGAAGAAGCTGCGGAACTCCTGGAAGAGCTGCGCCGCGAGCGTCTTGTTGTGCGAGAGCACGAGGGTGGGCCGGTCGAGCTCCTCGACGATCCTGGCGATGGTGAAGGTCTTGCCCGAGCCGGTCACCCCGAGCAGCACCTGCTCGCGGTCGCCGCGCTCGACGCCCTCGACGAGCTGGCGGATCGCCGCGGGCTGATCGCCCTGGGGCGTGAACGGGGAGACGAGGCGGAACTTGCCCATGCCGATTGGGGCCGCGGCCGGCGCGTCCGACGCCTCAGGCGGCGACCGACCCGGGCCGCGGCTCGGGGGCCGCGCCGGGCGGCGCGCCCGGCTCCGGGACCGCCCCCGGCTCGAGCTCCGGCGCGGACTCCGGCGCGGACTCCCCGCCGCCGGCGACGCGCTCGAGCGCGCGGGTCAGCTCGAGGACGTCGTCGCGGGAGAGGTTCTGGATCCGGCGGCCGGTCGCGCTCATCGCCCGCTGCAGGTCCTGCAGCCCCGCCGGGTCGGCGCGGCCGCTGGTCAGCGCCTCCAGGGCGGCGTCGAAGGCCGCCTCCAGGCGCTCGCGGTCCGCCGCCGTCACGTCGTCCGGCAGGTGCTCGATGACCGTCTCGCGGTACTGGCCGAGCGACCAGCGGACCAGATCCCCGGCCTTCCAGACGATGACGAGCAGGCCCAGGGCGAGCAGGATCAGCACCGCCGTGCAGCCGATCACCGCCGGCTTGCCGCAGCCGGAGAAGGTGGCCGGGCCGACCGGCTCCCCTTCGAAGGGCTGCGGGTCGGTCGCGGGGCGCTGGGGGTCGCTCATCGCCGGGGCTCCGTCGGGGTCGGCGCCGGGCGGGAACCCGGCCCGGCACACCTGCGGTTGTATCACCGCCGCGCCCGTCCGGCCAAGCGGCGAGGCCGCCCGGCCCTCGAGCGCCCCTCTATAATCGGCCGGTGGACTACGATCCTCTGCCGCCGATCGAGCCGCCGGCCGGCCCGCCGCCCGAGCCGGTCCGCCCCGCCCGGAAGACGCGCCGCCGCCGCCTCCTCTTCACCCTGCCGCTGGCCGGCGCCCTGCTGGTGGGGGCGATCGCCGGGATCGGCTTCGCCGCCGCGATCCACATGCCGCGGGTGGACGCCCTGCGCGAGTTCAGCCCCGGCCTGATCACCGAGGTCCGGGACCGCGACGGCGCGGTCTTCGCCAGCTTCGCCCGCGAGCGCCGCGTGCTGCTGGCGGAGGGCGAGGTGCCGGAGCTGCTCCAGAAGGCGATCCTGGCGGCCGAGGACTCGAACTTCCTCAAGCACGGCGGCGTGGACGCCGAGGGCGTCATCCGGGCGATGATCAACAACCTGCTCGAGGGGCGCCGCGCCCAGGGCGGCTCGACGATCACCATGCAGCTCGCGCGGCGGCTGTTTCTCACCCCGGAGAAGGCGTGGCGCCGCAAGATCGAAGAGGCGTTTCTGGCGGTCGAGCTGGAGAAGAACTTCAGCAAGCAGCAGATCCTGACCCTCTACTGCAACATGATCTTCCTCGGCCAGGGCAACTACGGCATGGCCGCGGCGGCGAAGCAGTTCTTCGACAAGACCGTGGCCGAGCTGACCCTCACCGAGGCCGCGACCCTCGCCGGCATCCCGCAGCGGCCGACGGCCTACAACCCCTACCAGCGGCCGGAGCTGGTCCGCTCCCGCCGCGACTACGTCCTGCGGCGCATGCGGGAGGAGGGCTTCATCACCGAGGCAGAGCTCGAGGCGGCGCTCGCCGAGCCCCTGACCGTGGTCCGGCGGCCGCCGGAGCGGCGCTTCGCTCCGTATTTCGGCGAGGAGGTGCGCAAGTACCTGGAGACCGCCTACGGCACCACCGGCCTGCTCGACAAGGGGTTCCGGGTGGAGTCGACCCTCGATCCCCGGATCCAGGGCGCGGCCGAGCGCGCCCTCCGGGCCGGTCTGACGCGGCTCGACCGCGGCAAGGGCTGGCGCGGTCCGATCGCCCGCGTCGCGGCGGACGACGTCGAGAGCCACGTGCTGCCGGCGTGGGAGCGCCTCGACCTCTCGCCCGGGGTCTGGAACCAGGGGATCGTCTTGAGCGCCGACGGCGCCGCCGCCGACGTCCGCTTCGGCGACGAGGTGCGGCGGCTCGGCGAGAAGGGCATCGCCTGGACCCGCCGCAGCCGGCCGCGCGAGCTGCTCAAGCGCGGCGACGTCGCCTGGTTCCGGCTCGAGGCGCCGGCCTCCGGCGCGGGCGAGCCGCGGTTGATGCTCGAGCAGGAGCCGGAGCTGGAGGGCGCGATCCTGGTCCTCGAGTCCGCCACCGGGGCGGTGCGGGCGATGGTCGGGGGCTGGGGCTTCGAGCGCAGCAAGTTCAACCGGGCGACCCAGGCCCGGCGGCAGGTCGGCTCCGCCTTCAAGCCCTTCGTCTTCGGCGCCGCCCTGGAGATGGGCTACACCCCCGCCGACACGCTCTACGACGCCCCCTTCGCGATCCCCTCGGCGCCCGGCCAGCCCCCCTACAGCCCCCGCAACTACTACCGGGAGTACTTCGGCATCGTGACGCTGCGGCGCGCCCTGGAGCTGTCCATCAACGTCAGCTCGGTCAAGCTCCTCGACCTCGTCGGGGCCGAGCAGGTGGTGGACTTCGCTCGCCGCTGCGGCTTCGAGTCCGATCTGCCCCCTTTCCCCAGCCTGGCGCTGGGCAGCGCCGACGTCTCGCCGCTCGAGGTGGCGGCGGCGTTCGCCGCCATCGCCAACCAGGGCCTCTACGTCCGGCCCTACCTGATCGAGCGCATCACCGCGCCCGACGGCCGCGAGCTGGAGACCCACCGTCCGAGCGCCCACAAGGCGATGGAGCCGGCGGTGGCCTACGTGCTGACGGGGCTGCTGGAGGGGGTCGTGGACCGCGGCACCGCCGCCTCCGCCGCCAACCTGGAGATCGACCTGGCCGGCAAGACCGGCACCACCGACGACTATTCCGATGCCTGGTTCGTCGGATTCACCCCGCGCTACACCCTCCTCGCCTGGGTCGGGTACGACCTCAAGGAGTCGATCGGCCGCGAGATGACGGGCGCCGCGGCGGCGCTGCCGATGTGGCGGATGATGATCGAGGACGGGCTGCGCGAGGGCTGGCTCGACCCGGGCGAGCGCTTCCTGCGCCCGCCGGGCGTCACGCTGCAGGCGATCGAGTACTACTCCGGCTTCCTGCCCGGACCGGGCGCCGAGCGGGTGATCGAGGAGGCGTTCGTGGAGGGCACCCAGCCGGTGCTGCAGTACGAGCCCCGCTGGTCGAAGATCCTCGCCCTCGCCTGGTACCAGCAACGGCCCTACTACCTGCCGAAGGCCGGCGAGCGCATGCCCGAGCAGGTGGAGAGCTGGGACGAGATCCTGGAGGCCTGGGCCGAGAAGGAGTAGCCCGACCCTCGAAGGCCGGCCCGGGTCCCGGCGCGCCTCAGGCGGGCCCGCGGGGCTCGGGACCGCGGCGGCGCAGGCGGTCGAGCTTCTGGTCGACGCGCGCGAACAGCGCGTCGTTGTGCCGCATCACGTCCGCCAGCCCCGCCTGCAGGAACTTCTCGAGGTGCTCGACCCGCTCGGTCATCGCCTCGCGGTCGCGCAGATAGTCCTTCTGCATCTCCTTGAGGTCGCGGAACAGCTCGGACTGGACCTTCTGCACGTCCCGCCCCAGGGCGCCGACGCTCTCGGCGAGCTCCCGCATCTCGCCGAGCAGCGGCTCGAGGTGGTAGTAGAGGACCAGGTTGTAGAGCCGCTGGCGCTCCCAGAGGTCCTGCTCGGAGCCGTGGACCAGCTTGCGGATCGCCCGCTTGAGCCGGTACTTCAGGCCCCCCAGCCAGCCCGGGTCGCGGCGCAGCGGCAGCCGGCGGTCGAGGTCCCACAGCCGGTACCAGGCGTCGAGGTCGCGCGTCGGCTCGCCGAGGAAATCCTCGATCGGCGGTTCGGCCGGCGGCGCTTCCGGGCCGGGCACGCGGCTACTCTTCCGGCACCACCGTGACGGTGATCTCGGCGACGACCTCCGAGTGCAGCTCGACCCGCACCTGGTGGTCGCCCAGCGTCTTGATCCCGCCCTCGAGGTCGAGGCGACGCCGGTCGACCGCGATGCCCTGCCGCTCGAGCGCCTCGGCGATCTCGGTGGCGGTCACGGAGCCGTAGAGCGTCTCGCTCTCGCCGACCCGCTTCGCGATCTCGACCCGCACCGCCGCGATGCGGGCGGCGAGCTGGGCGGCCTCGTCCCGCTCGCGGGCGTGGCGCAGCTCGATCTTGTGCTTCTGCTGCTCGAAGAACTTCAGGTTCCCCGGGGTCGCCTCCAGGGCCAGCCCCTTGGGGAACAGGTAGTTGCGCGCGAAACCGGGCTTGACCCTCACGATCTGGCCCCGCTGCCCGGTGTGGCGGAGGTCCTGCATGAGGATGACTCTCATCGTCACTCCTAGTCCGTGGTGAACGGCAGCAGGGCGACGTGACGCGCCCGCTTGATCGCCTGTTGCAGGAGCCGCTGATGCTTTGCGCAGGTGCCGGAGATGCGGCGCGGCAGGATCTTCGACCGCTCGACGATGTACTGCTGGAGGAACTTCAGGTCCTTGTAGTCCACGGTGTCGATCTTGTCGGCGCAGAACCGGCAGACCTTGCGGCGGCGGTAGAAGCCCTTCTTCCTTCCCCGTCCCCTTCTCATGACGTCGCCTCCTCGGCCGCGGCCGCGACCCGCGACGGACGCTCGCGCAGCCGGCCCTTGTCGGTGCGCACCGTCAGGTAGCGCAGCACCTTGTCGCTCTGCTTGAGGCGCTGCTCCACCTCGGGGATCGGGTTGCCGCCCGCGGTCTCGACGTTCAAGATCACGTAGCGGGCGTCGTTGAGCTTGTTGATGGGATAAGCGAGCCGGCGCTTGCCCCAGCTCTCCTCCTTGACGATCTCGCCGCCCCGGGACCCGATCAGGTCCTTGAACTCCTGGCTGACGGCGGCGACCTCGTCGTCGGACAGACGCGGGTCGACCAGGAACATCAACTCGTAACTC
>JBFJMD010000055.1:0-10247 GCA_041634115.1 Thermoanaerobaculia bacterium
CGGCGCCGCCGGTGTCGCTGACGGCCACCACCCGGGCGCCCGCCTCGGCGAAGAGCCGGGCGGCGTTGGCGCCGGCGTTGCCGAAACCCTGGACGACGACCGTGGCGCCCTCGACCGAATCCAGGCCGGGGACGATCCCCCGCTCGAGCGCCCGCCGGGTGGCGAAGAGCGAGCCCCGGGCGGTGGCCTCGGAGCGCCCCAGCGAGCCCCCGATGTCGAGCGGCTTGCCGGTCACCACCGGCAGGTTGTTCTCGCCGCGGTGCATCATCTGGTAGGTGTCGTAGATCCACGCCATCGTCTCGGCGTTGGTGTTGACGTCGGGCGCCGGGATGTCGGTGTGGGGGCCGATGGCGTCGTTGAGCTCGGCGATGAAGCGCCGGGTGATCTTGCGCAGGTCGGCCCGGGTCAGCATCTTGGGGTCGCAGACCACGCCCCCCTTGGCGCCGCCGAAGGGCAGGTCGACGACGGCGCACTTCCAGGTCATCCAGGAGGCCAGGGCGCAGACCTCGTCGCCGGTGACCTCGGGGTGGTAGCGGATGCCCCCCTTGCCCGGACCCCGCACGGTGTTGTGGAGCACCCGGTAGCCGACGAAGTTGTGCACCTCGCCGTCCTCGGTCTCGATCGGGAAGGCGACCCGCAGCACCCGGTCCGGCGCCTTCAGGAACTCCACCAGCCCGGCCTTCAGGTCCGGGATGTAGCGGACCGCGGCGTCGAACTGCTGCTGGGCGATGTGGAAGGCGTTGAGGTCTTCCGCGAGCGGAGGACTCTTGAGCGCGGTGGTCATGCGGGTCCCCTCCCGTCTGCAATGGGATCCTAGCTCTAACGGGCCCGGCCGAGCCACCCCCCGGGGGGTGGCAGCCCGTCGGGGTAGCCCCGAAGGTCGGGCGAACGGCGGGCGCTCAGCCCCAGCGCAGCGCCAACCGGCCGTCGCCTCCGAGCTCGACGCCGCCGCCGAGCGGCCGGCACT
Organism: Thermoanaerobaculia bacterium; assembly: GCA_041634115.1. Lineage (GTDB taxonomy): Bacteria > Acidobacteriota > Thermoanaerobaculia > Multivoradales > JAHEKO01 > JBFJMD01. The sequence goes on from JBFJMD010000055.1 coordinate 968, forward strand.
CCCGGTCCAGGGTCTCGCGCAGCCAGGCCGCCTCCTCGTGGGCGGCGCGCTCGAGCCGGAAGCGGCGGATCCGGAACGGCAGCATCTCGAAGCGGAGCAGCCGTCCGCCGGCCGGGTCGAGCGCCGGAAGGTAGGCGAGGACGAGCTCGCTTCTGTACTCCTCGTGGCCTCGGATGCCCTCATAGTCGTTCAGGAAGTCGCCGCAGCCGTAGAGGATCGGGCGGCCCCGGTGGACCTCGATGCCCTTCGGGTGGTGGGAGGAGTGGCCGTGGACGACGTCGGCGCCACCCTCGTCGATCAGGGCGCGGGCGAACTGCCGCTGCTCGGCCGGGATCTCGTAGCCCCAGTTGCCGCCCCAGTGGAGGGAGACGACGGCGAGGTCTCCGGGCCGCCGGGCGCGGCGGACCGCGGCGGCGATCCGGCCCGCGGTCGCGGCCGACAGGTCGGGCAGCAGGGCGACCCCGGGTCGCTCGGGTCCGGCCTCCCAGTCGCGCGGGATGCCGCTGGTCGTCGAGCCCCAGGCGAAGACCAGGACGCGTCCCGGGGTGCCGGCCGTTTCGCGAGAATCGCCACGGGGGCCGGCCGTCTCGCACGCTCGCCTCGAGGTGTCGGGCATTGCGAGCGCCGCCGGCGCCGTCGCCTCGGCCGCCGTCTCTCCGGCGCCGGCGGTGGCGAGGCCGGCCCCGCGCAGGGTGGCGAGCGTCTCGGCGAGCCCCGCCCGGCCCCAGTCCAGCACGTGGTTGTTGGCGAGGACGCAGCAGTCGAGGGCCGCCGCCGCGAGGCAGCCGACGTTCGCCGGGTGCATCCGGTAGTTGATGCCCTTGGGCTGCCAGTCGGGGCTGGTGGTGACGCTGGTCTCCAGGTTGACGATGCGGGCGTCGGGCGCCGCGCGGTCGAGCTCGGCGAGGGCGTCGCCCCAGACGTAGTCGGGGGGAGCGGAGCGGGGGATCGGCCCGTTCGCGCGCTCGGCGAGCGCCACGTAGTCGAGGGCCGACTCGACCCACGGCTCGTGGAGCCGCGGCTCGGAGGGCCGGGCGAGGATCTGGTCGATCCCCCGCCCGGTCATGACGTCGCCGGCGAGGAAGAGGGTGACCGGGTCGGGCCCCTCCTCGCTCGTGGGCTTCGGCTCGCTCATCGCCCCGGGAGCCCGGGCGGCCGCTCGCCGGCGACGGGCGGCCAACCCCAGGACGGAGAGCCCCGCAAACCGCAGCAGCTCGCGCCGGCTCGGCATCGGGGCCGGGAGCGCTGGCCGCTCTCCCCGGACGCTACTCGGGCTTCTTCGGGGGCTCGTGCTCGTGCCCCTGCCCGCCCATCTCCATCGGGTTCATGTCGGTGTTCCAGGTCTCGGCCTTGATCTTCAGCTTGCCGTCCGCGTCGCGCACGTAGACCGTCATGTACTTGCCCTTGTCGGTCACCGGCTCGGGCATGCCGGGCACCGTCAGGTTGATCTCGAAGGTGCCGATCTCGATCACGTGATCGCCGGCCGGCCAGACTTCGGTCGGCTCGCTCGAGAACGAGTGGATCTCCATGCCGGCGGCCGCCATCTGCGCGTGGTGCTGCCTGAACGCTTCGATCCCCTGCATCCGCGGCCCGTAGTTGGGCAGCGAGATCGCGTCGGGGGCGTACATCCCGAGCATGAAGTCGATGTCGTCCTCCAGCATCGCCTTGGTCAGCGCGTCGCCCAGGTCCGAGACCTCTTTCAGGAGCGCGCCGTGCGAATCGGCCGATCCGGCGGCCGCCACTCCGAAGATCAGCAGACCGGCCACGAAGCAACGAATTCCACGCATCTCGAACCTCCCTCCCGTTCGGTTTCGATCGAGCCTAGCACGTCCGCCGGCCCGGCCGGACTAGAGCTCGGCCAGGAGCCGGAGCTTCTCCTCGACCTCCCGGAGGACGATCTCCGGCAGCGCCTTCAGGGGGCGGACGAAGCGGCCGTTGTCGATCGAGCGGCTCTGGTCGATCAGGATCTCGCAGTCGCCGCGGTTCCCGGCCATCCCTTTCGGAATCGGGACCCGGAGCAGGTTCTCTCCGACGAGGCGGGTGGTACAGGGCAGGACCCAGGTCGACGGGTGGCCGGTCTCGTTCAGCAGGTCGGTCTGGACGACCAGGACCGGCCGCACCTTCCCGGCCTCGGTCCCCCGGCGCGGGCCGAGATCCGCCAGGTAGAGCCGCCCGCGCCGGATCCTCACGACTCGCCGAGTCCCTCGGCGGCCAGGTGATCGAGCTCTTCGAGCTCGTCGGCGAGGGAGGCCCGGGTCGCCCGCGACGCCTGGCGATAGCCTTCTCGGAGGCTCTCGCGATCGGTCACCTCCTGGAGCAGGCGCAGGCCCCGCCGCACGACCTCGACCTTGGTCCGGGCGTTGAGCTTGGCCTGGAGCTCGAGCACCAGCTCCAGCTCTTTCGGCGGCAGGGTGATGCTGGATTTGGTATTCTTTTTCATATCAAAATCATACCACGCGGGCGCGGCGAGCGCCGGCACCGCCCGGGGCAGACGGCGACGCGCCGCGAGATCGCCCCGCGCTCGTCGACGCGGGTCGGCGGCGCGCGGGCTCGCGCTCAGTAGACCGTGCGCTGCTGGACGGTCTCTTTGGTCGCGAGCGAAAAGCGTGGGTCGACCGCGGCGCCGTCCTCGAGCCGGGCGGCGACGTACTCGCCGAGCGCCGGGCCGTGCTTGAAGCCGTGGCCGGAGCCGCCGCCGACGAGCCAGACGTTCTCCAGCTCGGGGTGGCGGTCGACCAGGAAGTCACCGTTCGAGGTGTTCGTGTACTGGCAGACCTCGCCGCCGACGATCGGGGCGCCCGCGAGGGCGGGGAAGCGGCGGGCGGTGTAGTCGAGCACTCCGGCCGCGGTCTCCCGGGTGACCACCCGCTCGACGGTGTCGGGATCGACCGGGGGGCCGTGGCGGTCGGGCGCCACCTTGAAGCCGCGCCCCTTGAAGTCGGGGATGCCGTAGATCTCCTCGCCGAAGTCGGCCCAGACCGGGATCGCGCCGACCGCGAAGCGCTCCTCGCCCGGCGGCGGGCCGAGGTAGAAGACCTCCTGGCGGCTGGTGAAGAAGCGGTCGCCCAGGAGCTCGGGGAAGAGCTTCGGCAGCCAGGGCCCGCAGGCGAAGACGTAGGAGCCGGCGCTCACCGTCCCGCCCCCGTCGGTCGCAAGCGCCGCGAGCCGGCCACCGATCGCGGCCGGAGGCCCGATCGGCTCGATCGGCGCGACCCGGGCGCCGAGGAGGGTCGCGCCCAGCTGCCGCGCCCGCTCGACCGTCGCCAGGACGGCGTGAAAGGCCGCGAGGAAGCCGCTCCCGGGCTCGTAGATCGCCCAGGTGATCGGGCCGTAGTCGATCTGCGGCCAGCGCTTCTCGAGCTCGGGGCGCATCAGCCGCTCGTGCGGGACGCCCAGCCGCTCGAGGGTTTCGAGAGTGGCGAGCGTCAGCGGGTCCCGCTCGCGCGCCATCCAGAGCACCCCGGACTCCTGGTAGAGGCTCGGCCGCGCCGCCCGCCGGAAGAGGTCCTTCCACTTCTCCAGCGAGCGCAGCGACCAGCGGCTGTAGATCTCCTTGTCGCCGTAGCCCATGCGGACGACCCGGCTCTGGCCGCCCGAGCTGGAGCGGGCGTTGCCGGGGCCGTAGGCGTCGACGAGCGCCACCCGCCGTCCCGCCGCCTGCAGCTCGAGGGCGATCCAGGAGCCGAAGACCCCGGCGCCGACGACCGCGACGTCGTAGCCGGGGTCGCTCGCCACGGCCGGCGCCTCGCCCCGCATCAGATCCGGGGCCAGCCCGGCGCCGAGCGTCCCCGCGGCCACCGCTTGCACGAACCGCCGGCGTGTCGTCTGCATCGCGCTCTCGATCCGTCGGGAGCCGCTCGATCCGCATCCCGAGGGCCGGCGACGACATTACACCAGGCGCGGCGCGATGCGGCGCGGGCGCCCCGCCTCAAGCTCCAATCTCCCGACTGAGCTACCATCGCCCCATGAGCGAGCCCACGACCCCCGCCGCCGACCTCGCCCGCCACGCCGGTGCCCGCGCCCTGCTCCTCGAGCGCAAGTCGGGAGTGCTCTCGACGCTCTCGGTCGCGGTCGAGGGCTATCCCTTCGGCTCGGTGGTGCCCTATTGTCTCGACCGCGCCGGACGGCCCCTGATCCTGATCAGCAACATCGCGCAGCACACCCACAACGTGCTCGCCGATCCGCGGGTCTGCCTCACGGTCCAGGCCGACGGGCACGACGTCCAGGCGGAGGCGCGGCTCGGGGTGCTGGCCCGCGCCGAGCCCGTCGGCGACGGCCTCGAGGACGCCGCCGAGCGCTACTACCGCCACTTTCCGGCCTCGCGCGACTACCACCGGGTGCACGGCTTCGACTTCTTCCGGCTCGAGCCGGTGCGCTTGCGCTGGATCGGGGGCTTCGGGGAGATCCGCTGGATCGACCCGAGGGAGCTCCTCGTCCCGAGCCCGTTCAGCCGCGAGCAGGAGACGGCGATCGTCGCGCACATGGACGGGGACCACGAGGACGCGATGCGCGGCTACTGCGCCCACGCCGGCGTCGAGATCGGCGACGGCCAGGAGGTGCGGATGGCCGGGATCGACGCCGAGGGCTTCGACCTCCTGGCCGGCGGGCGCCTGCTGCGCTTCCCGTTCGACGAGCCGGCGGCGACTCCCGCCGAGGCCCGCGAGCGCCTGGTCGCGCTGGCGCGCCGGGCCCGCTGACCGGGTCTTGACCGCTCTGGTAGCAAAATGCTACCGTACCGGCATGAGCCAGCCCGTCAAGCTCTCCGATGAGCTCGTCCTGGACGCCCGGTTGACCTCCGAGGTGGCCGAGCGGTCCATCGCCGGCCAGATCGAGTACTGGGCCCAGCTCGGCCGGGCGATCGAGCCGCTCCTGCGCGGGGCGCAGGCGCTGGCGTTGCGGCGGGCCGGGGCCGCCCGGCCGCTGTCGGAGCGCCTGGAATCGGTCGATTCGCCCGCCGGCCGCCGCCGGGTGATGGAGCATCTCGAGCGCCGGCCGTTTCCGCACTACGAGCCGGCGCCGGACGCCCCGGGTCTGCTGGTCCGGATCGAGGCGGACGGCACGCGCACGCTGGGCCGGTTCGTGAATCGGCGGTTCCGGGCCGCCGGTTGATCGATCTCGCCGGCCTCGACGACCGCCCGGTCATCGTGTCGATCGCGGGGCCGAACGGCGCCGGCAAGACCACCTTCTACTTCTCTCATCTGGAGGCCGTCGGACTGCCGTTCGTCGAGACGGACGCGCTGGCCCGGGAGCTCGACCTCGAGCCCATGGCGGCGGCGCGCGTGGCCGAGGAGCTGCGGCGGGCGCTGGTGCGGCGCGGCGAGAGCTTCGTCTTCGAGACCGTGTTCTCGGATCCCGTCGGCGACAAGCTGGGGTTCCTCGAAGAGGCGGCGGTGTCCGGTTACAACGTCGTGCTCTGCTTCGTCGGGATCTCCGGCCCGCGGGTGTCGGAGGAGCGGGTCGCGATGCGGGTCTCCCAGGGCGGCCACGACGTCCCCACCGAGAAGCTCGCGGCGCGCTACCCCCGGACGCTCGCGAACCTCCGCGCCGCGATCCGGGCGCTGCCGCGCGTGCTCGTCTTCGACAACGACGACCTTCGCGAGCCGTTCCGCCGCGTGGCGGTCTTCGAGGGCGGGCGCCTCCTCCCCTCCGAGAGACCGATCCCTTCCTGGCTCCGTCCCCTGCTCTGAGCGCCGGGTGCCGCCGGGCGTTGCCGCTGCCGGCGGGCCGTGCTAGCTTCTCTCACCGCTGAAACACACCGGAGAGCCGCGGCCCCTTGGCGGCCGCACGCCGTTCGCCGCCGGGCGCGCCGGCCATCGCAGGGCGCCGGGCGGACGGCTGCGCCGGCTCGGTTCGGCGCTCTGCGCGCTGGCGCTGATCGGGGCGGCCGCGCCCCTCGCCGCCCAGCAGGCGCCGCAGAGCCTCGACGGCTTCGTCTTCGGGTGGGCCTTCGAGGACGAGAACGGCAACGGCTCCTTCGACGGCGGCGAAAGGCCGCTGCCGGGGGTGCGGGTCGTCTTCCGGCAGGAGAGACGGGTCGAGGCGGCCGTCACCGACGGCGAGGGCCAGTACGAGATCCAGCTGCCGCCGGGGCCCTGGCGGATCGAGGCCGGCGACGTCGAGTACGAGATCTACCTCTCCGACGACGGGGACCAGCTCCGCCGCGACCTCGCGTTCGCCGTTCGGGTCCGGGACCGCGACGGCGACGGCGTCGCGGACGAGGGGGACAACTGCCCCGACGCCCCCAACCCGAAGCAGGAGGACTTGGACGGCGACGGCGAAGGGGACGCCTGCGACGGCGACGACGACAACGACGGGGTGCCGGATCGGACCGACAACTGCCCGCGCGATCCGAACCGGGACCAGCTCGACTCCGACCGCGACCGCCGGGGCGACGCCTGCGACCCGGACGACGACGGCGACGGGGTCGAAGACGAGCGGGACAATTGCCCCCTCGCTCCGAATCGCGATCAGGCCGACCTGGACGGCGACGGCCGGGGGGACGCCTGCGACCCGGACGACGACGGCGACCGGGTCCCCGACGAGCGGGACAACTGCCCGCGCGAGTCCAACCCCCGCCAGGAAGACCTCGACGGGGACCGCCGGGGGGACGCCTGCGACCCGGACGACGACGGCGACGGGGTCCCCGACGAGCGGGACAACTGCCCCCGCGATCCGAACCGCGACCAGGCCGACCACGACGGCGACGGGCTGGGGGACCCCTGCGACCCCGACGACGACGACGACGGCGTCGCGGACCGCCAGGACAACTGCGCGCGGATCCCGAACCCGGACCAGCTCGACCTGGACGGCGACGGCGAGGGGGACGCCTGCGACCCGGACGACGACGGCGACGGGGTCCCCGACGGGCCCGACAACTGCCCGTTCGCGCCGAACGCGTCGCAGACCGACACCGACGGCGACGGCGAGGGCGACGCCTGCGACGGCGACGACGACGGCGACGGCCTCGAGGACGGGCGGGACAACTGCCCCCTGGTGCCGAACCCCGACCAGGCGGACCTCGACCGGGACGGCGAGGGCGACCCCTGCGACGGCGACGACGACGGCGACGGGGTCCCCGACCGGCGCGACAACTGCCCCGTGGCGCCGAATCCCGACCAGGCGGACCTCGACCGGGACGGCCGCGGCGACGCCTGCGAGAACGACACCGACGCGGACGGGGTCGAGGACCCCGTGGACAACTGCCTGCGCCTCCCCAACCCCGACCAGATCGACACCGACGGCGACGGCGCGGGGAACGCCTGCGACCCGGACGACGACGACGACGGCGTCGCCGACGGCGACGACAACTGCCTGCTGGTGGGCAACCCCGACCAGCGCGACCTCGACGGGGACGGCGAGGGGGACGCCTGCGACCCGGACGACGACGGCGACGGCGTCGCCGACGACGACGACAACTGCCCGGCGGTCGAGAACCCGGACCAGGCGGACTGGGACTTCGACGGCGTGGGCGGCGAGTGCGACCCGGACTTCGTCGGCATTCCCCACCCGTGGGGCTGGGCGGTGGGCGGCGGCCTGGTGGTGCTGCCCTTCGCGGGCCTCGGCCTCCGGCGCTTCAGGGCCCGGCGCCTGTCCGCCGCGGCCGCGGCCACCGCCGCGGCGGCGGCCGCGGCGACGGCGGCGGTGCAGGGCGCGGCGCCGGCCTCCGGGGTCCCCGACTTCGCGACCCGGATCGAGCCTCCGGACTGGTGGGGGCGGGGGCTCGAGGAGGCGTCCGAGCCGTCGGCGCCGCTCGAGCCGGGCGCCCCCGACGCCGTGCTGGAAGTCAGCGTCGAAGCCCGCCCCGACCCCGGCGAGGGGCGGGTCGAAGCCCGTGGTTCCCTGATCGGCGAGGAGCGTGAGATCGATGACGACTGATCCCCTGTCTCTCAACAACCTGCTGCTCGGCGGCGCCGGCGCCCCGCCCTCCGAGGGCGAGGGCGACTCGGCCCTCGCCGAGGTTCGGCACGAGGTCCAGACCCGGGTCCCGGGGCTGCGCTGGTCGGACGCTTCGAAGGCGATCGACGCCAAGATCGATTCGGTGCTCGAGCGGCCGATCGACGGCCTGCTGGTCGCGGCGTGGGCGAAGTACGGCGAGCTGCGCAAGTACGCCGACCTCGGCGCCTATCCGCCGGGAAAGCGGGTGCTGACCTCGCTCGTTCGGCACAAGGTCGACGCCTCGTTCAAGCCCTCGGTGGTGATCCAGGTCACCGGCATCGACGTCGCCAGCCTGGAGCTGCCGATCGTCCTCGCGCTGGAGCTGGAGGGGGTGACGCTCGAGATCGAGGCCGGGCGGATCCTGGCCGTCCGCGCCGGCGCGCTGCAGGGAGTCGGCACGGTCGGCTTCCGGCTCAGCGTGCTGCGGCCCAAGCTCCCCCCCAAGGACCTCTTCCCGCCGATCGAGAAGAAGACCGGGAAGGTCGAGCTACCGGCGGCGATCGCGCTGGGAGACGGCGTCCGCATCGGCGCCGCGGCGGCGCCCGGCCCGGACCGCCTGTAGCGGACCGGCCGGCGCGGTCCCGGCGGACCGCGCGGCTCCCCGGGGCCGTCGGGCCGCGCCGGCGCCGTTCCGGTATCCTCCGGACGGTCCCGCGGCGCCCGCCGGTTCCCGGCGCGGCGGCGGGATCCGCGCCGTCGCCGTGAGCGCCCTCGCCGATCATCTCCACGCCGCCTTCCACGAGCCGGGGACCCGGCGCTACCGGATCGTCCAGGGCGCGGTGTGGACGCTCATCCTGCTCTCGATCTCCTTTTTGGCGGCCGAGGCGCTGCTGCCCGACGACAGCCCCGCCGGACCCCCGCTGCGCCTCTTCGACCGCCTGGTGCTGGTGATCTTCGCGCTGGAGATCCTGCTGCGGGTCGGCTCCTACCGGCCGCAGTCGCTCAAGGTCTTCCGCCGGCCGCCGTTCGGACGGCTGCGCGCGCATCTCGTCGGCCGCCTGCGCTTCGCCCTGCGGCCGCTCATGCTGGTGGACATCCTGGCGGTGCTGGCGCTTTTTCCGGAGCTGCGCGGGCTGCGGGCGCTGCGGCTCTTGCGGCTCTTGCGGACGACGCGGATCTTCCGCTACCGGAACCCCTTCGCGATCGTGCTGCGGGCCTTCGAGGAGAACGGCCTGCTCTTCGCCTTCGCCTTCAGCGTCCTCGGGGTGACGACGCTCTTGGGCGGGCTGAGCATGTACCTGGTCGAGGCGCGGCTCAACCCGCTGATCGGCTCCCTGGTCGACGGCCTGTGGTGGGCGCTGGTCACCGTCACCACCGTCGGCTTCGGCGACATCACGCCGGTGAC
>JBFJMD010000056.1:0-10234 GCA_041634115.1 Thermoanaerobaculia bacterium
GGACCCTGGTGCGGCCGGGCGAGCGGGTGGCGCTCAACGTCGACCTCGTCGCCTACCGCGGCGAGCCCTTCCGGCGCTCGCTGGAGCTGGAGGTGCCGACCGGCCTGCGCGACGGCCGCTACTTCCTGCTCGTCGGCGACGGCACCAGCATGGACGTGGCCCGGATCGCGATCCAGAAGGCGGAGCCGGTCAACTTCCGTCAGGCGCTGGCGTTCCTGCGCTCGCTCCACTCGCGCCGCCAGCTCGTGGTGCTCGGGGTCTTCCCCGAGCCCGGGCTCTCCGTCGCCGGCGAGGTGCTGCCGCAGCTCCCGGGCTCGGTGCGCTCGCTGTGGGCCGCGGCCGCCTCGGGCAGCGCCGTGCCGCTCGAGCTGGCGCTGGCCCAGGAGGACGGCATCGAGCTCGACACCCCGCTCGAGGGCGTGGTCCGCATCGACCTCGAGGTGGAGCGGCGGGAGCCGCTGGGCGGCGAGGGCGAGGACGGCGAAGAGTCGCCGGAGGGACCGGTCGAGGAGGCCGCCGGAGGGGAGAAGACGGGTCCCCCGGCGGCCGCGGACGGATAGGCGAGAGGAGGTGGAGGTGCTCGAAACGAGGCGCGCGGCGAGCGCGCGAAGCAGGCGGCCGGCGCGCGCGGCGGCGGCCGCCGTCGCCCGGACCGGGGCCGGCCTGGCGGCGCTCGCCGCGCTCGCCCTCCACCTCGCCGCCGCGGCGCCGTCGGAGGCCGGCGTCCGGTTCTTCCGGCTCCAGTCGCGCGAGGCCTTCCTCGCGGGCACCCTGGAGGGCATCGCGGTCGATCCGCTGGGCACCCTGGCGCTCGCCGACCGGGCGGTGCGGGCGGCGGACCTGGGCGAGCCGTTCGTCTTCTCCGGCGCCGCCCACCCCGAGGGCTGGGTGGTGGGCACCGGCAACGCCGGCAAGGTGCTCCTGGTCGATCGCGCCGGCGCCACCCGGACGCTGTTCACGGCGCCCGAGCCCGAGATCTTCGCGGTCTGGGTGGACCCCGACGGCACCGTGTTCGCGGGCTCGTCCCCGAACGGCAAGGTCTACCGGATCGCCGGCGGCGAGGGCGAGGTCTTCTTCGATCCCGGGGAGATCTACGTCTGGGCGCTGGCCCGCGGCCGCGACGGCGCGCTGCTCGTGGCCACCGGCACCGAGGGCAAGCTCTACCGGGTCGACGCCGCCGGCCGCGGCGAGGTGCTCTTCGACAGCGAGGACACCCACCTGCGGTCGCTGCAGGTGCTTCCGGAAGGCGACGTCGTGGCCGGCACCGCCGGCGAGGGGCTGATCCTGCGCATCGCCGCGGACGGCTCGGCCCGCACCCTCTACGACTCGGCCCAGCCCGAGGTCGTGGCCTTCGCCCTCGGTCCCGACGGCTCCTGCTACGCGGCGCTGCTGGCATCCGAGGCGAGCCTGGTGGAGGTGGGCAAGAAGCCCGCCGAGCGCGGCGCCGAGCGCCCCTCCGGAGAGCAGCCGGGAGGCGGCCAGCCGGAGGGCGGGGTCACCGTCACGGTGAGTCCGGCCGCCCCCGAGAAGGCCGAGGTCGTGGGCTCGCGCCCGGCCCGCTTCACCGGGCCGCGCTCGGAGGTCGTGCGCATCAGCCCGGAGGGGCGCGTCGAGTCCCTCTGGCGCTTCGACGAGGAGACCGTCTACGGGCTGCTCTGGCACCGCCAGCGGCTGTGGGTGGGGACCGGCCTGAAGGGCAAGCTCTACAGCTTCCAGCAGCAGAAGATGGTGCTCGAGAAGGACGTCGACGAGCGGCAGGTCGTGGTCCTCTTCGACGACCGACCGGGCCCGGCCTTCGGAACCACCAACGCGGCGGCCCTCTACCGGATTTCGGGAGACACGGAGCGGCGCGGGACCTACACCAGCCCCACCCTCGACGCGGGGGAGATCTCCGAGTTCGGGTCGCTGCGGTGGCGGGGGGAGCAGCCCAAGGGCACCGGCCTGGAGTTCTCCTTCCGGACCGGCATCAGCTCCGAGCCGGACGCCACCTGGACGGCCTGGAGCGCGCCCAGCCGCGGCCGCGAGGTGTCGCTCGAGGGCGTCGCCGAGGGGCGCTACCTGCAGTGGCGGGCGGCCTTCTCGGCGGCCGACGGCCGCTCGCCGGCGCTCAGCCAGGTGGAGATCTCCTACCGCCAGCTCAACCTGGCGCCGCGGATCGTCCGGCTCGAGGTGCTCGATCCCGGCGAGATCCTGGTGCCCGCCAACTTCAACCCGGCGAGCCAGGTCTTCGAGCCGGCGCACCCCGACCGGCAGGGCATCTTCACCACCCTCGTGGGCGCCCGGCCGCGCGACGACCGGCGGCTGAAGACGCTCTGGAAGAAGGGCTTCCGCACGCTGCGCTGGGAGGCCGAGGATCCGAACGACGACTCCCTGGTCTTCGATCTCTCCTTCCGGCCCGAAGGCGACGAGCGCGACTGGCTGCCGATCGTCGAGGAGCTCGAAGAGCCGGCCTACAGCTTCGACTCGACGGTGCTTCCCGACGGCGTCTACCGGTTCCGGCTGCGGGCGGCGGACCGCAAGCCGAGCGATCTCGAGCCGCCGCTCGTCATCGAAGAGTTCAGCGAGCCGGTGGTGGTCGATCACACGCCGCCGCGGCTGGCCTCGGTGTCGCGCGACAAGAGCGGGTACCGGGTCGAGGCCGTGGACGCGTCGAACCCGCTGCGCGAGGCCGTCTACTCGATCGACGCCAAGGAGTGGCGCCCGGCCCGGCCACTCGACGGCATCCTCGACGGCCGCCGCGAGCAGCTCGCGGTGGAGGCGTCCGACGGGTCGAGCCTGGTCCTGCTGCGGCTGACCGACGCCGCCTTCAACGTGGTCACCTACGATCTCTCGGCGGAGGTCCGATGACGCCTCCTCGCATCGCCGTCTACCCCGGCTCCTTCGACCCGATCCACAACGGCCACCTGGACATCGTGGAGCGCTGCCTGCCGCTCTTCGACGGGCTGGTGATCGCGGTGCTCCAGAACGACGACAAGCGGCCGCTGTTCTCGGTCGAGCGCCGGCTCGAGATGATCCGCGAGGCCGTCGGCGCCCACCCCGGCTGCCGCGTGGAGAGCTTCTCCGGGCTGCTGGTCGAATTCGTGAACCGGGTGGAGGCGCGAATCATCGTGCGCGGCCTGCGGGCGGTCTCCGACTTCGAATACGAGTTCCAGATGGCGCTCATGAACCGGCGCCTCGACCCGCGGGTCGAGACGGTCTTCATGGCGCCGAAGGAGGAGTACAGCTACCTGTCGAGCCGGCTCGTCAAGGAGGTCTTCTTCCTCGGCGGCGACCTCGCCGGCCTGGTGCCGGAGAGCGCGCTCCGGCGCCTGCGGGAGGCCCGGGCGGCCGGGGACGCCGACGCCGGCGGTGGCTGAGCCCCTGCGCCAGCTGGCGCTGCGCATGCCCAAGGTGGAGCTGCACCTCCACCTCGAGGGCTCCATCCGCCCGCGCACCCTGCTCGACCTGGCGCGGCGCCGGCGCGTCGACCTGCCGGCCTCCGACGAGGAAGGGGTCCGCCGCTGGCTGCGGTTCCGCGACTTCGAGGAGTTCGTCCAGGTCTACCTCGTCTGCTCGCGGTGCCTGCGCGACCCCGAGGACTTCCAGCGCCTGGCCGACGAGCTGATGGCCGATCAGGCGCGGCAGAACGTGGTCTACAGCGAGGTCCACTTCACGATCTCGACCCACGTCGCGAACGGCGTCAACGCCGAAGAGGTCGGCGACGCCCTGGGCGAGACCCTGGAGGCGGGCGAGCGGCGGCACGGAATGCGGATGGCGCTCGTCCCCGACATCGTCCGCAACGTCGATCCGCGGCGCGCCGACCTGACGCTGGAGTGGGCGCTGGCGAACCGCTCGCGCGGCGTCGTGGCGCTGGGCATCTCGGGGATCGAGGACCGGGACGACGCGCCCTTCCGCGAGCACTTCGAGGTCGCCCGCCGCGAGGGCCTGCACCGCGTCGCCCACGCCGGCGAGCAGTGCGGCCCGGAGTCGATCCGCTCGGCGCTCGAGTGCTTCGCCCCGGAGCGCATCGGCCACGGCATCCGGGCCGTCGACGACCCGGCGCTCCTGGCCGAGCTCGGCGAGCGCGCCCTGCCGCTCGAGATCTGCCCGACCTCGAACCTGCGGCTGGGGCTCGTCGACTCACTCCGCGAGCACCCCTTCGGCCGGCTCCGCGAGGCCGGCCTCGAGCTCAGCGTCAACAGCGACGATCCGGGCTTCTTCGGCACCACGCTCGCCGACGAGTACCTCGCCCTGGCGGAGGCGTTCGAGCTGGGCGGCGAGGACCTCGCGCGGCTCTCGCTCGCGGCCCTTCGCCACTCCTTCCTGGCGGCCGAGGAGCGGCAGCGGCTCGCGGCCGACTTCCGGTCGCGGCTCGACGCGCTCGGCCGCGAGCTCTTCGGCCGCGAGATCGCCAGCGGCGACGCGGACCCCGGCGTGGGGTAGAGTGGGGGAGTCCGAGTCCCACGAACCGCCGGAGGGGGAGCAAGCCGCCATGTCCGAACCCGTGATCGCCGACCGCCTGCCCGCGGTCCTCGAGCTCGAGCCCGGAACCTACTGGTGGTGCCGCTGCGGGCGCTCGCAGAACCAGCCGTTCTGCGACGGCTCCCACAAGGGCACCGAATTCTCGCCGGTCCAGTTCGAGGTCGCCGAGCGCCGGCGGCTGGCGCTCTGCCGCTGCAAGCACACGGGCAACCGGCCCTACTGCGACGGGACCCACGCCACCCTGGAGTAGACGCGGCGGCAGCGGGCGACGCCGGCGCCGCGAACCGAGCCCATGAGCATCCGGACCGTAGCGCGCGACTGCCTCCACCTGCACTGGGCGGTGCCTCGGGAGCGGCTGCCGGAGCCGCCGGCGCCGCTGCGCTGGGACGTGCGCGGCGACGGCGGCGACGGCGTCGTCTTCGCGTCGGCGCTGCTCTTCCGCATGGAGCGCGCGCGGCTGCGGTCGCTCCCCTTCTTCAAGCTCTCCCACCCCCAGTTCCACCTCCGGCTGTGCACGCTCGACGGCGACGGCTCGCCCTCCTTCTACCTGCTGGCGGCGCTCACCCCGACCTGGGCGCTCCCCGGAGCGCGGCTGCTCGAGCGCCAGCCCGCCGTCACCGGCAGCTTCGACTTCCCGCGCCCCGGACACGCGCCCGGCGAGCGGGCATTCCACTGGAGCGTCCGCCGCCGCAAGTGCCTCGAGGTGTCGGCGCGGGCCGGCTCGCCCCCGGCGGGCAGCGGGCCGTCGCTCGGCACCTGGGAGAACCTGATCTCCTACTTCCAGCGCCGCGACCCGGTCTACTTCGCGGCCGCCGAGGGCCTGCGCAAGATCGAGATCGGGCGGCGGCCCGGCGGCGCCGTGCCGCTGGCGGCGGAGGTCGGGCGCCAGGACCTGCTGGGCGAGTGCCTGGAGCTGGCGGGCGGCTGGCCGCCGCTGCACTCCGCCTTCTTCTGCCCGGAGACCCCGTTCGTCTTCGTTCTCGGCGCCGCGCGCGAGCGGGCGCTGCCGCGCCAGCTGCCGGCGCCCGGGTAGGCCGGCCTCCCTTTGATATCTTGCGCAGATGATCGAGTCGCCCGCGGCGGTCCTCGCCGTCCTCGCCGGCACCGCCGCCCTCTTCTTCTGGCTGGAGCGGGCCACCGGCTGGAAGCTCTTCAAGTACATGGTGCCGCTGATCTGGATCTACGCGACGCCGCTCGTGCTGCGCAACGTCGGGTTCCTGCCGGCCGAGTCGCCGGCCTACGACGCGCTGCGCCACCTCGGCCTGCCGGTCTTCATCGTGCTGCTGCTGCTGTCGGTCGACGTCGGCGCCACGATCCGCGTCATGGGCCGCGGGGTCGGCGTGATGCTGCTGGGCACGGCCGGCATCGTGGTCGGCGCGCCGATCGGGCTCCTGGTCGTCCACCGGTGGCTGGCGGCGGACGCCTGGAAGGGCTTCGCCGCCCTCTCCGGGAGCTGGATCGGCGGCACCGGGAACATGGCGGCGGTGGCCGGCGCCCTCGAAACGCCGCCCGACCAGTTCGGCCTCGCGGTCCTCGCCGACACCGCGATCTACGTCGGCTGGCTGCCGCTGCTCTTGATCTCGAAGTCGTTCGCCGATCGCTTCAACCGCTGGACCGGGGTGGACCCCGAGCGGGTGCGCCGGATGGAAGAGGCCGCGGCGCTCGAGGCCACGGAGGAGCGGCCGGCGCAGGTTCGCGACTTGCTCTATCTGGGCGCCCTGGCGCTCGCCGCGACCTGGCTGGCGGCCTGGCTGGCGCCGCACGTCCACGCCTGGGTCTGGCCGCGGCTTCCGGGGCTCCTCAAGGAGGTCTCCTCGGTCTCGGTCTGGAACGTGCTGCTGGTGACGGCGCTCGGCATCCTGCTGTCGCTGACCCCGGCGCGGCGGATCCCCGGCTCGCACAACCTGGCGATGGCGATCGTCTACGTCTTCGTGGCGCGGATGGGCGCGACGGCCTCGCTCGAGGGGCTCGCCCAGGCGCCGGCGTTCCTGCTCGGGGCGGCGATCTGGATCTCGATCCACGGCCTCTTCTGCGTCGGCGGTGCCTGGCTCTTCAAGGTGGACGTCCACAGCGCGGCGATCGCCTCGGCGGCGAACGTCGGCGGCGCCGCCTCGGCGCCGGTGGTGGCCGCCCACCACAACGAGAGCCTGGTGCCGGCGTCGATCCTCATGGCGCTGCTGGGCTACGCGCTCGGCAACGTCGTGGCGATCCTCCTGGTGGCGCCGCTCTGCCGGCTCGCGGGGGGCGGCTGAGGAGATGGGCGTGAGCCGGACCGCGAACCCGACGCCGCCGCGGGAGCGCCGCCCGCAGCGGGTCGCCGTGCTGCCCGGAGACGGCATCGGCGTCGACGTCACCCGCGAGGCCACGAAGGTGCTGGCGGCGACGGTCGAGCGCTGGCGGCTGCCGATCGAGACGGTCGAGCTGCCCTGGAGCGCCGATCACTACCTCGAGACCGGGGTGAGCCTGCCGGCCGGGGCGCTCGAGGACCTGCGCGACAACTACTCGGCGATCCTCATCGGCGCCTTCGGCGATCCCCGGGTGCCGGACATGAAGCACGCCGCCGACATCCTGCTCGGCATCCGCTTCGGCCTCGACCTCTACGTGAACTTCCGCCCGGTGCGCCTCTACGACGAGAGGATCTGCCCGCTCGCGGGCAAGAGCCGCGAGGACGTCGACTTCGTCGTGTTCCGCGAGAACACCGAGGGCGCCTACGTCGGCGTCGGCGGCAAGTTCAAGGCGGGGACGCCGGACGAGATCGCGGTGCAGGAGGAGATCCACACCCGCAAGGGGGTGGAGCGCATCCTGCGCGCCGCGTTCGACTGGGCCCGCGCGCACGGCCGCGGCAAGGTCTGCATGGCCGACAAGTCGAACGTCATGCAGTACGGCCACGACCTCTGGCAGCGCTGCTTCGCCGAGGTCTCCCGCGACTACCCCGAGATCGAGCCCAGCCACTTTTTCGTGGACGCGCTGGCGATGCAGCTCATCCGCAAGCCGGAGCTGTTCGAGGTGATCGTCACCAACAACATGTTCGGCGACATCCTGACCGACGTCGGGGCGGCGCTCCAGGGCGGTCTCGGGGTCGCCGCGTCGGCCAACCTGCGCCCCGGCGCGACGTCGATGTTCGAGCCCGTGCACGGCTCGGCGCCGAAGCACGCCGGCAGCGGCCGCGCCAACCCGGTCGGGGCGGTGCTCTCCCTGGCGCTGCTGCTCGAGGACCTCGGCCACGCCGAGGCGGCGGCGGCGGTCGAGGGCGCGGTGGCGGAGTCGATCGCGGAGGGCTTCACCACCCGCGACCTCGGCGGCGGCCGCTCGACGGCGGAGGTCGGGGACCGGCTGGCCGAGCGGGTCGGGCGGGCGGTGACGGCGAAGGGCTGAGCCGGGGACCGGGATCGCCTGACGATGCGACTCGAAGAGTCCGAGCTGATCTACGACTGGAACCGCGTCGGGGGGGAGCCGCGGCCGGCCCGCGGCCGGGTGGAGCTCGACGACGAGACCCTGCGCGACGGCCTCCAGTCGCCCTCCGTCGCGTCGCCGACGATGGACGAGATGCTGGAGATCCTGCACGCGATGGTGGAGCTCGAGATCGAGTCGGCGGACATCGGCCTGCCGGGCGCCGGCCCGCACGTGGTCGAGACCGCCGAGCGATTGGCGCGGGAGATCGCCGACAACGACCTGCCCATCGCGCCCAACTGCGCCGCCCGCACCCTGCGCCGGGACATCGAGCCGATCGTCGAGATCTCGCAGCGGGTCGGGATCCCGATCGAGACCTGCTGCTTTCTCGGCTCGAGCTCCATCCGCCGCTACGCCGAGGGGTGGGAGCTCGACCGGCTGCTGCGGCTGACCGAGGAGGCGGTCGGCTTCGGGGTCGCCCAGGGGATGGAGGTGATGTTCGTCACCGAGGACACCACCCGCGCCGACCCCGAGACCCTCAAGCGGCTCTACACCGCGGCGGTCGGGGCCGGCGCCCGGCGGGTGTGCGTCGCCGACACCGTCGGGCACGCCACCCCGCGCGGCGCCGCCAGCGTGGTCCGCTTCGTGCGCGAGGTGGTGGACTCGGCGGGGGAGGGCGTGCGGGTGGACTGGCACGGCCACAAGGACCGGGGCCTGTCGATCGTCAACTCGCTGGCGGCGGCGGAGGCCGGCGCCGACCGCCTGCACGGCACCGCCATCGGCATCGGCGAGCGGGTGGGCAACACCCCGATCGACCTGCTGATGGTCAATCTCAACCTGCTGGGCTGGACCGAGCGCGACCTGAGCGCCCTGCCGCGCTACTGCCGGCTCGTCTCGGAGGCGACCGGGGTGCCGGTTCCCGACAACTACCCGGTCTTCGGTCGCGATGCCTTTCGCACCGCCACCGGGGTGCACGCGGCGGCGATCATCAAGGCGCGGGCGAAGGGGGACGACTGGCTCGCCGACCGCATCTACTCGGGGGTGCCGGCCAGCCTCGTCGGCCGCCGCCAGGAGATCGAGGTCGGCCCGATGAGCGGCCAGTCGAACGTGCTGTTCTGGCTCCGCGAGCGGGGCTGCGAGCCGCCGCCGGAGCTGGTGGAGGAGATCTTCCGCCGCGCCAAGGCCTCGAGCCGGGTGCTGGAGGAGCGCGAGATCCGGGAGATCTGCCGCGAGCACGGCGTCGCGCTCGCGGCCGACGAGTAGCGCGGACCGCGGAGCGCGCCCGGTGCCGCCGCCCCCCGAAGGCCGACCGGACGACGCCTCGCGGCGGGTGCTCGGACGCTACCTGGAGGGGCTCGCCCTGGAGCGCGGGCTCGCCCCGAACACCGTCGAGTCCTACGGCCGCGACCTCGAGCGCCTGCGGGCCTCGCTCGCGCGCCGCGGCGGCGACCTCGCCCGGGCGCAGCGCGAGGGCATC
Source organism: Thermoanaerobaculia bacterium (assembly GCA_041634115.1). GTDB lineage: Bacteria > Acidobacteriota > Thermoanaerobaculia > Multivoradales > JAHEKO01 > JBFJMD01. The sequence goes on from JBFJMD010000056.1 coordinate 9,329, forward strand.
GCCGCCCACCTCCGGGAGCTGCGGCGAGCCGGCCTCGCTCCCCGCTCGGTGGCCCGGGCGCTGGTCGCGATCCGCGGCTTCTACGCCCATCTGGTCGAGGCCGGGGAGCGGACCGACAACCCGGCGGTGAACCTGTCGCCGCCCAAGCTCTGGCGCAAGCTGCCGCGGGTCCTCTCCGAGAGCCAGGTGGAGGAGCTGCTCGCCGCGCCCGACACCGCGAAGCCCCTGGGCCTGCGCGACCGGGCGATGCTCGAGCTGCTCTACGCCACCGGCCTCAGGGTGAGCGAGCTGGTGGGCCTCACGCTGCCGCAGCTGCGCCTCGACGTCGGGTTCCTGATCGTCTACGGCAAGGGGGGCAAGGAGCGGGTGGTGCCGGTCGGGGAGCAGGCCGAGGGGTGGATCGGGCGCTACCTGCGGGAGGTGCGCGGGGAGCTGGCGCGAGGTCGCCACGAGACCGTGTTCGTGAACCGCGCCGGGCGGCCGCTCAGCCGGCAGGGGTTCTGGAAGATCCTGCGGGGCCACGGCCAGGCGGTGGGGATCCGCGAGCTGTCGCCGCACGTCCTGCGGCACAGCTTCGCGACGCACCTACTGGAGCACGGAGCCGACCTGCGGGCGGTGCAGGCGATGCTCGGGCACGCGGACATCTCGACGACGCAGATCTACACCCACATCCACGAGCAGCGCCTCCGAAAGCTCTACGACGCCTTCCACCCCCGCTCCTGACCCGGCCCTCCGGCCGCCCGCACTCCGCCCGGCTCCGTTGGCCGGCGCGATCGAAGAGTCCACTTCGGCCCCGCCGGCGCTCCGGGTTCCGGGGTGGCCCTCCCGGGGGCCGGCGCGAGCTGCTCAGACTTTGTAGGCAGGGCTCGCGCCTGCGCTCCGCGTGCGCGCCGGCCGGCGTTGCCC
>JBFJMD010000057.1:0-10181 GCA_041634115.1 Thermoanaerobaculia bacterium
GGCATCGGCGTCCTGATCACGGATCATAACGTCCGGGAAACATTGAAAATAACCGACTCGGCCTATATCATCAACAACGGTGAGATTCTCCGCTCCGGCCCGCCCGCAGAGCTTTCCGAAGACCCCCAGGTGCGAAAGATCTACCTAGGAGAAGAGTTCACCCTCTGATCGCCCGAAGCCTCCGAGACCATGGCCCTCGAACAGAAGCTCCAACTCCGACTGGCCCAGAAGCTGGTCATGACGCCGTCGCTGCAGCAGGCGATCAAGCTGCTGCAGATGACGCGCCTCGAGCTGCAGAACACGCTGACCCAGGAGCTGGTCGAGAATCCGGTGCTGGAGGAGACGGACACGATCGAAGAGGAGGCTTCGAAGGACGCGCAGGACGGCGAGGAGAAGGAGGCGGAGCCCGAAGAGAAGGACCCGATGGACGCCATCGACATCGAGGCCTACTTCAACGACTACTGGGAGGGCTCGACCGGACCCTCGACCTTCGAGTACCGGGAGGCGCCGCCGATCGAGAACAGCCTCAGCCGCGAGCCCGACCTCTACGACCACCTCCTCTGGCAGCTCCACATGACCGACGTCTCGGGGCGCCAGCGCGAGATCGCCGAGCTCGTCGTCGGCAACCTCGACCCCGACGGCTTCCTGGTCGCGACCCGCGAAGAGATCCGGGCGATGGGCAGCCAGGACCACGACGAGCCCTACACCGAGGAGGAGGTCGACGAAGCCCTCGCCCTGGTCCAGAGCTTCGATCCGCCGGGCATCGCCTGCCACGACCTGCGCGAGAGCCTGCTGCACCAGCTCGACGAGCGCGGCGAGCCGGAGGACTCGCTGGTCCGCAAGGTGCTGGAGGAGCACTGGGACCTGTTCCTCAAGCGCCAGTTCCCGGCGATCGCCAAGGAGCTGGAGGTCGAGCTGGGCGACCTGGAGCCGGTCGTCGAGTCGATCCGCGCCCTGGAGACGCGGCCCGGGCGCAAGTTCAACAGCGAGCGCACCCACTACGTGGAGCCCGACGTCTACGTCTCGAAGATCAGCGGCGAGTACGTCATCCAGCTCAACGACGACGGCCTGCCACGGCTGCGGATCAGCAAGGCCTACCGGCGGATGCTGCAGGCGATCAAGGCCGAGGGCGGGCAGGTCGACGCCCGCAACTTCATCAAGGAGAAGCTGCGCTCGGCGATCTGGCTGATCAAGAGCCTCGACCAGCGGCAGCGCACGATCTACAAGGTGGCGGAGTCGATCGTCCGCCAGCAGACCGCGTTCCTCGAGGCCGGCATCGAGCGCCTGCGGCCGATGGTGCTGCGGGACGTCGCCGAGGACATCGGCATGCACGAGTCCACCGTGAGCCGCGTCGTCTCCAACAAGTACATGCACACGCCGCGCGGCCTCTTCCCGATGAAGTTCTTCTTCCACAGCGGCATCGACCGCGACTACGGGGGCGACATCTCGTCGCTCACCGTGAAGCGCAAGATCGAGCAGCTGATCGAAGCCGAGGACTCGAAGCGGCCGCTGTCGGACAGCGAGCTGACCCGGGTGCTCAAGCGGGAGGGCATCAACATCGCGCGGCGGACCGTGGCGAAGTATCGTGACGAGCTTTCGATCCCGTCTTCGACGAATCGAAAGAAGATCTTCTGAGACCGAGAGGAGGTCAGAGCCAGGCATGAACGTCGAGTATTTCGCTCGCACCTACCATCTGGACGATCAGATTCGGGGCTTCGCCGAGCGCAAGCTGGCAAAGCTGGAAAAGTTCGTGAGCGAGCCGGTCGAGGTCAAGGTCACGTTGGAGCTGGAGAAGCACCGGCACATCGCGGAGCTGCATCTCGCCCACCGCTTCGGCGTGCTCCAGGCCACCGTGGAGACCGGCGACATGTACGACTCGATCAACCTGGCGGTCGACAAGATGGAGAAGCAGGCGCGGCGGGCCTCGAAGAAGTACAAGGACAAGCGGCGCCGCGCGGACCGGCAGAACGGCCAGGCGTGGCCGCTGGAGGTGATCGCGGGCGAGAGCGTCGAGAGCGGCGAGCCGCGCATCCTCAGGTCGAGCCGGCTCTCGATCAAGCCGATGAGCATCGAAGAGGCGGCGCTGCGGCTGCAGACCTCGAAGAACGAGTTCGTGGTCTTTCGCGATTCCGGCACCGACCGGGTGAGCGTCCTTTACCGGCGCAAGGACCGCAACTACGGGCTCATCTCGCCGGAGTTCTAATGGAGCTGGCCAGGCTGATCCGGCCCGAGCTCGTGTTCGCGAAGCTGCCGGGCTCGGACCGCGTGTCGGTCCTGCGCGCGGTGGCCGAGCGGATGGCGGCCGAGGGCGTCGTCGGCGACCCGGAGGAGCTCTACCGCAAGCTCTGGGAGCGCGAGGAGCTGGGCTCGACCGGGATCGGCGCGGCGGTGGCGGTGCCGCACTGCAAGCTGCCGGGCCTCGCGGGGGTCGTCGTCTCGGTGGCGATCTGCTCGCAGGAGATCGACTTCGAGTCGCGCGACGGGGTGCCGGTGCGACTGCTCTTCACCGTGATCTCGCCGGAAGACGAGCCGGCGGCGCACCTGCAGTCGCTGGCCGCGATCTCGAAGTGGGTCAAGGCCGATCACCACGTGGAGCGGATCCTGTCGCTCGCCGACCCGGAGGCGATCTGCTCGCTCTTCCGCGAAGAGGGCGGCGGGCGGTGAGAAGGTCGGGCTGACCCTTGGAGTCGTTCGTCACCGCGGCCGAGCTGCTGGGCGAGGAGCTGAGCGACCTCAACTTCCGGGTCCTGTGCGGCGAGGAGCAGCTTTCCAATCGCATTGTTAATCCGCGGGTGCAGAAGCCCGGCCTCGCCTTCGCCGGCCACTACGACTACATCCGCTCCGGCCGGGTGCAGATCGTCGGCCAGAGCGAGCTCGAGTACCTGGACACCCTGGACGAGGCCACCCGCGAGGAGCGCTTCGAGGCGATCTCCCGGCTGCCGATTCCGGTCGTCATCATGACCAAGGGGCTGATGCCCCACGACCGCTTCCTCGCGCTCTGCCGCGAGCGACGGGTGCCGGTGCTCTCGTCGGACGCCCTCTCGTCCACGGTGATCAAGCGGGTGAGCTACTTCCTCGAAGACCAGCTCGTGCCGAGGACGATGATCCACGGGGTGCTGATGGAGATCTACGGCCTCGGGGTGCTGCTCACCGGCCAGAGCGGGGTCGGCAAGAGCGAGTGCGCCCTCGACCTGATCACCCGCGGCCACAGCCTGGTGGCCGACGACCGGGTGACCGTCAAGCGCTACCCGAACGGCGACCTCATCGGCTTCTGCGAGGGCCCGCTCCACCACCACATGGAGCTGCGCGGCCTGGGCATCGTGAACATTCAGGACCTCTTCGGCCTCGGCGCGGTGCGTGGCCGCAAGTCGATCGACCTCGTCGTCGAGCTCGAGTCCTGGGACGAGAGCCGCGCCTACGACCGCCTCGGCCTCGACGAGACGGTCTATCCGATCCTCGACACCCCCTGCCCCTACGTCAAGATGCCGGTGGCGCTCGGCCGCAACCTGTCGATCCTGGTCGAGGTGGCGACCCGCAACCACGTGCTCAAGCTCCAGGGGCACCATTCGGCGCGGGAGTTCGCGCGTCGCCTGCAGGACGAGATCGCCCGCAAGGGCGTCGCCCGCGCGGAGCCCGCGGCGGCGCCTCCGCAGCGGGGCGGCAAGTCTTGAGCGCCGAGCACGAGCTTCGGCTGGTGGTGATCACGGGCCTGTCCGGGTCCGGCAAGAGCACCGTCGCGAAGTGCTTCGAGGACCTGCGCTACTACTGCGTGGACAACCTGCCGCTCAGCCTGCTCAAGGAGTTCCTGAAGGATCCCAGCGCCCACGTGCCCGGGCACGACGCGCTCGCCGTCGTCACCGACGTGCGGGCGCCGGGCTTCGCCGGCGAGTTCCCGGAGGTCTGGGAGGGGCTCGACCGCAAGCGGCTGCGGACGACGCTGCTCTTTCTGGAGGCCTCCGACGAGACCCTGCTGCGGCGCTTCTCGGAGACCCGGCGCCCCCATCCGCTGGCCGGCGACCGCCACCTGATCGACGGAGTGCGCGAGGAGCGGTCGCTGCTGGCCGAGATCCGCGGCTACGCCGACATGGTCTTCGACAGCACGGACTGGTCCATCCACGAAGTGCGGGACCAGGTCTACCGCGAGTTCTCGCGGATCCCCGGCGAGCCCCCGGGCACCGTGGTCTCGCTGGTGAGCTTCGGCTACAAGCACGGGATCCCCAAGGGAGCGGACCTCCTCTTCGACGTCCGCTTCCTCCCCAACCCGCACTTCGAGGCCGCCCTGCGGCCGCTCTCCGGGATGGACCCGCCGGTGCGCGAGTTCCTGGACCGGGAGCGGGACTTCGCGGCCCTGCTCGACCGGGTCGAAGAGCTGCTGCTCTTCCTGCGGCCGCGCTACGAGCGGGAGAACCGGAGCTATCTGACGGTGGCGGTCGGCTGCACCGGAGGACGCCACCGCTCGGTGGCGGCGGCGGAGGAGCTGATGTCGCGCCTCGGCCGCAAGGGCTGGCCGCTGCGGCTCACCCACCGGGACGTCGACCGCTGAGTGGGGCCGATGGTCAAGTTCCTCGTCCTTTCGCACGGCGGGCTGGCGCGCGAGCTCCTGCTCGCGGCGGAGACCATCCTCGGCCGGTCCGCGCGCATCTCGGCGCTCACGCTCGACTGGGACGACGAACCGGAGGTGGTGCGCGACAAGATCGGGCGCTCCCTCGAGGCCCTCGAGCCGGCCGACGGCGTCGTCATCCTGGCCGACGCCTACGGCAGCACCCCGCACAACGTCGCGAAGACGTTCTACGAGCCGGGGCGGGTCGAGATCGTGGCCGGAGTCAACCTGCCGATGGTCGTGCGGCTCGGCTGCCTCGAGGAGCGGGAGCGTGGGGCGGCGGAGCTCGCCCGCTGGATCGAGATGAAGGGCCGCGGCAGCATCTGCCGGGCCGAGGGCGGGGGAGGGGAGCGGTGATCGAGCGCGAGCTGGAGATCGTCAACCGGCTCGGCCTCCACGCCCGGGCGGCGGCGAAGCTCGTCCACACCGCCGGCCGCTACGAGAGCCACATCACGCTCAAGCTCGACGGCCAGGAGGTGGACGCCAAGAGCATCCTGGGGATCCTGCTGCTGGCGGCCGCGCGGGGCTCGCGGATCGGGGTCCGCTGCGAGGGGCGCGACGAGGGGGAGGCGATGGCGGCGATCGCGACCCTCATCGCCGATCGCTTCGACGAGGGGGAGTGATGGGGCGGACGGCCATGCAGGAGCTCGCGGGGCTGGGGGTCTCTCCGGGAATCGCCATCGGCCGCGCGGTCTGCATCCTCTGCCGGCGGGACGACGTCTACCGCTTTCCGCTCGCCGCCGAGGAGATCGACGGCGAGATCGCCCGCTTCCGCGAGGCGGTCGAGGTGGCGGCGGCGGAGCTCGACGGGATCCGGGCGCGCGCCGACCGCGAGCTGGGCGACGAGCTGGCGGCCGTCTTCGACGCCCACGCCGTGATGCTGCGCGACCGGACCTTCCTCGACCGGGTCGAGGAGCGGATCCGCGCGGAAGAGGTCAACGCCGAGTGGGCGGTGCACGAGACCGCGGGAGAGCTCCAGGAGCGCTTCGACCGGCTCGAGGTCGAGCACTTCCGCCAGCGGCGGGACGATCTGCGCGACGTGGTCCTGCACCTGCTGCGGGCGCTGGGCGGCATCGGCCACCACGAGCTGTCGGAGATCGAGGGGGACGTGGTCATCGTGGCCGACGACCTGACGCCTTCCGAGGCGGTGCGGCTGGGGCGGGAGCGGGTCGTCGCCTTCGCCGTGGAGACCGGCGGCCGGACCTCGCACACGACGATCATCGCCCGCTCCCTCAACATCCCGCTCGTGGCCGGGCTCGCGGGCGTGACCCGGCAGGTCACCGACGCGGATCCGGTGATCGTCGACGGCTCCGAGGGGCGGGTCGTCCTGCACCCGACCGACGCGGCGCTCCTGGACTACCGGGAGCGCCGGCGCCTGCGCCGCCTCCACGAGGACGAGCTGGGCCGGCTGCGCTCGCTGCCTTCGGTGACCCGGGACCGGATCGCCGTCGAGCTGCTGGCCAACATCGACCTGCCCGAGGAGATCGAGGACGCGGTCCGCTTCGGCGCCGCCGGCGTCGGCCTCTACCGGAGCGAGTTCCTCTACATCGAGAAGAGCCCGGCGCTGCCCACGGAGCGGGAGCATTTCGACCTCTACCGCTCGCTGGTCGAGCGGGTTCAGCCGCACCCGGTGATCGTCCGCACCTACGACCTGGGGGGCCGCAAGCTCGCCCGCGAGGTGATGGACACCCGCGAAGAGAACCCGGTCCTGGGGCTGCGCGGCGTCCGCCTCACCCTCGCCCGGCCCGAGATCTTCCGGGTGCAGCTGCGGGCGCTCTTCCGCGCCTGCGCCTTCGGCGACCTGCGGGTGATGCTGCCGCTGGTCTCGGGCCTCGAGGAGGTGCGGGAGTTCAAGGCGTTCTGCGAAAAGATCTTCGACGAGCTCGAGGCCGAGGGGGCGCGCTACTCGAGGGAGTTCCCGCTCGGGGTGATGATCGAGGTGCCGGCGGCGGTGCTGATCGCCGGGGAGCTGGCGCAGGAGGTCGACTTCATGTCGATCGGCACCAACGACCTGATCCAGTACTCGATGGCCGTCGACCGCAACAACGAGCACGTCGCGCACCTCTACCGGCCGCTCCATCCGGCGATCCTGCGCATGATAGGCTCCACCGTCGAAAGCGCCCGCCGGGCGGGCATCGAGATTTCAATCTGCGGCGAGATGGCCGCCGATCCGAGGGTGGCGCCGGTGCTCGTCGGACTGGGGCTGCGCAACCTGTCGATGCGCCCGCGGGCGATCCCCGAGATCAAGCGCCGGCTCCGCTGCCTGGAGGCCTCGGAATGGGGAGAGATCAGCCGCCGGCTGTTGACCCTGGGGACCGCCGGCGAAGTCGACCGGGAGCTCGACCGGCAGCTCGAGGCGCTGGCCCCGGCGGAAGCCGCCGAGGCGCCCTGAACCGCTCGCCCCGCCCGCTGATGGCCGCGCCGCTTTCGACCCCGCGCCCGAGCCGCATGTCCCCTGGGACGGCCGGGGCCGCGCTGCTGGCGACCGCCCTGCTGCTGGCCGCCTGCGGCACGGGGCGGACGCCGGCGCCGGCGGGGCCGGCCGCCGAACGGGTCGAGCCGGCGGCGCCGGCCGCCGCGCCGCCGCCCGCCGCCGCGCCCCCGGTGCCGTCGGAGCCGGCCGCGCCGGAGCGCCCCCCCGCGGGGCCGGACGCCGCGACCGGCGAGGGCGGGTCCGCCGGCGGGGACGGCCTCACCGTGGTCATCGATCCCGGAGGTCCGGCCGGGGAAGAGGGGCGCGACCTGGTGGCCGCGGCCCGCTCGGAGCGCGAGCGCCGGCGGGAGTCCGGGCGGCCCACCGCCGTGATCACCGACGAGTCGCTGCCCACCTACGCCGTCGGCGAGCTCACGATCGCCACGCCTTCGAGCCCGCCGCCGGTGCCGGAGGACGAGGCGGCGCGGGAAGCGCGGCTCGCCGGGGAGTCGGAGCGCGAGGCCTACTGGCGCCGGCGGGTGCTGGAGGTCCGGACCCGCTGGCGGGAGGCGGTCGATCGGATCGCGGAGCTCGAGGGCCGGGCGGCGGAGCTCCGGCGCCGGTTCTACGCCGAGGACGACCCCTACTACCGGGACACGCAGATCAAGCCCGCCTGGGACCGCGCGCTCGAGTCGCTCGAAGAGAACCGGGAGGCGATCGAGCGCGCGAAGGCCGAGCTGGAGCAGACGCTCGAAGAGGGCCGCCTGGGGGGGGCGCTGCCGGGCTGGCTGCGCGAGGGGGTGGAGCTCGAGCCGGACGAGGAGGGGACCGACGAAGAGCCGGACGACCCCATGATCTACGAGGCCACGGACCCCCAGGTCGTGGACGACGACGGGGGGAACGGGGGGTGACGGCTCCCGCGCCGCGCCGGTTCTTCGTCGAGACCTGGGGCTGCCAGATGAACGAGCTGGACACCCAGCGGATGTCCGGCCAGCTCATGCAGCAGGGGATCCTGCCGACCCGGCGGGCGGCCGAGGCCGATCTCATCCTGCTCAACTCCTGCAGCGTGCGCGAGAAGGCCGAGCAGAAGGTCTACTCGCGCCTCGGCCGCTACCGGCAGCTCAAGCGCCGGCGCCCGGATCTGGTCCTCGGGCTCTGCGGCTGCGTCGCCCAGGAGGCCGGCGAGCGGGCGCTGCGGCGGGTGCCCGACCTCGACTTCGTGCTCGGCCCGGCGCGGGTGGGGGAGCTGGGCGAGGTGCTCGAGCGCCGGCGGCGGGGCGAGCGTGTCGTCGCCGTCGGCTTTCCCAAGGAGCGGACCTACGACCTGGACGCGGTCAGCCGCGAGGGCGAGTTCAAGGGGATGGTGACCATCATCGAGGGCTGCGACAAGAAGTGCACCTTTTGCATCGTGCCCTTCACCCGCGGGCCGGAGCGCAGCCGGCCGATGGCGGAGATCCTCGCCGAGGTGCGTCACCTCGTCGGGTTCGGGTTCCGCGAGATCGAGCTGCTCGGGCAGACTGTCAACCACTGGCGGGAGCCGGCGAACGGCGGCCACGACTTCGCCGACCTGCTCGACGCGGTCGCGGCGCTCGACGGGGTGGAGCGGCTGCGGTTCGTGACCTCCTATCCGCGCGACTTCACGGCGCGGATGGTCGAGCGGATCGGCCGCCACCCCAACATCTGCCCCTACCTCCACCTGCCGGTCCAGTCGGGCTCCGACCGGATCCTGAAGCTCATGGGGCGGGGCTACACGGCCGCCGAATACCGGGAGCTGGCGGCCGCGATCCGCGCCGCCCGGCCGGGGATCGCGCTGTCGACCGACGTCATCGTCGGCTTTCCCGGCGAGACCGAGGAGGACTTCGCGGCCACCCTGGCGCTGGTCGAGGAGGTGCGCTTCGCCTCGGTCTTCGCCTTCCGCTATTCGCCGCGGCCCGGGACCGCGGCGCCGCGCCTGCCCGATCCGGTCGAGCCCGAGACCGCGGCGCGCCGGCTGCAGGAGGTCCTCGCTCGGCAGCAGGCGATCCAGCACGAGCTGAACGAGCGGCTGGTCGGACGCCGGCTCGAGGTGCTGGTGACGGGTCCGGGAAAGCAGCCGGGGACCCAGGTCGGCCGCACGACCTGCCACCGCATCGTGCACTTCGCGAGCGAGCCGGCGGGCGCGACGCGCGCCGGCGAGCTCACCCGCGTGCGAGTGGAGAAGGCCTTGCCCCACTCGCTCCTCGCGCGCCGGATCTGATCCGCCTCCCGCCTGCGGCCGCGCGACGCGCCGCGGCCGGCCGCTCCCCGCGCCCTTGACCTCTCGCAGGCGGGGCCGCAGAATAGGCGCATGTCCAGCCCCCCGGCCGATCCGATCCGCATGCAGGTCAAGGGACTCATGCTCGACCCGTCGTCGAACCTCCCGATCGTCATCCTGCGCGACGAGAACGAGGACATCTTCCTCCCGATCTGGATCGGGGTCTTCGAGGCGAACGCGATCGCGCTCCGGATCGAGGGCGTGGAGACGCCGCGCCCGATGACGCACGATCTGATGCGGACCTTCCTCTCCGATCTCGGGGTGACCCTGGACAAGGTGCTGATCTGCGACCTGAAGGAGAACACCTTCTACGCCGAGATCCATCTGACCACCGGCGAGCGCTCCTTCGCGGTCGACTCCCGGCCGAGCGACGCCCTCGCCCTCGCGCTGCGGGCCGAGGCCCCGATCTTCGTCCGCCGCTCGGTGCTCGAGAAGGCGAACGCGGTGGACCTGGCCGGACGCCTGGGGGACGAGGAGCGCCTGAAGAAATGGCTCGAAGAGGTCAAGCCCGAGGATCTCGGCAAGTACAAGATGTAGCGTCGTCCGTCCGGCCCGCCCGTTTCAGACCCTAAACCTTCCAGATTCAGACCTTTGCGCCGAATGTCGGCGCGCCGACATGGCCTCCTCGCCGGCCGGCGGCGCCCGGGAACCGGTTTTCTTGATTTGTCGGAGGGCTTGTCCTACACTGCGCGCACGCCGATGATCATCGCGATCGCAAACCAGAAGGGGGGCGTCGGCAAGACGACCACGGCGATCAACCTGGCCGCGGCCCTCGCCTCCAAGGGGCGCGATACGCTGCTCGTCGACCTGGATCCCCAGGCCAACAGCACGATGTCCTTCATCGAGCCCGACGGGCTCCCGCGGACGGTCTACGA
>JBFJMD010000058.1:0-10124 GCA_041634115.1 Thermoanaerobaculia bacterium
AGGGCGGTGGTGGCGGCGGCGGGGGTCAGGGCGGTGGACCGTCAGGGAGCGGTGGGCAGAGCGGCGGCGGCCCGGGCGGCGGCGGGCAGTCGGGCACGGGAGCCGGCGGCGCTTCGGGAGGCGGCAGCGGGAGCGGCGGCGCGGCCGGTGGCGCTGGCGGCTCCGGCGCCCTCACCGACGAGGAGCTGGAGCAGATCGGCCGCGAGCTGGAGCGCATCGCCGCCTCCCGCGGCGAGCCCGGGAAGTTCCACCGCCGCACCGGCCCCGAGCAGTTCGGCCGCGAGCAGTGGGAGAACCCGGAGCCGGTGATCTGGTGGTAGCCGGCGTCGGCGCCGCTTCCGGCCCGTCGCCCGCGGACGACCCCGCCACCCTGCGCGACCGGCGCCTCCTCTACACCACGGCGTTCGTGCGGGCGATCGCCACCGGCCTGGTCGGCGTCGAGCTCGGCCTCTACCTGACCGTCCACGGCCTGTCCGCGGCCGAGGTCGGCTACGTCGTGGCCGCGGGGCTCGGCGGCGCCGCCCTGGCGGCCCTCGCCGCGACCCTGCGAGCCGACGCTCACGGCCGCCGGCGGCTGCTGGCCGAGGTCACCGCCGCCGGCGCCGTCGGCGGCCTCTTCCTCGGCGTCGGCTCCGGCGCCGCGCTGCTGGCCGGGGCCGCCTTCGTCGGCATGGTCAACGGCATGGGCCGCGACCGCGGGGCGGCGCTCATCGTCGAGCAGGCCATCCTCCCCGCCACCACCACCGACGCGGGCCGCACCGGGGTCCTGGCCCGCTACAACGTGGCGCAGGACGTGGGCCACGCCCTGGGGGCGCTCCTCGCCGGCCTGCCCCAGCTCCTGGACCGCGCCCCCGAGCTCACCCGCCTCGGCGCCCACCGGGCGACGATCTTCGTCTACGCCGGCCTGCTGGTCGCCACCCTGCTCCTCTACCGGGGCCTCTCGGCGGCGGTCGAGGTGCCGCCCCCGGGGCCCGGGCCGCGGCTCTCGGCGGAGAGCCGCCGGATCCTGGCCCGCATCACCGCCCTCTTCGGCCTCGACAGCCTGGGCGGCGGCTTCCTGACCACGGCGCTGCTGTCCTATTTCTTCTTCCACCGCTTCGGCGCCGGCGAGGGGGCGGTGGCGCTGCTCTTCGCCGGCGCGCGGGCGCTCAACGCCCTCTCGCATCTCGGCGCCGCCTGGATCGCGAAGCGGATCGGCCTGGTGCGCACCATGGTCTTCACCCACATCCCGGCGAGCCTGCTCCTGGTCACGGTCGCCTTCGTCCCCAGCTTCCCGGTGGCGGCCGCTCTCTTCCTGCTGCGCGAGGGCCTGGTCGAAATGGACGTGCCGACCCGGCAGTCCTACGTCCTCGCCGTCGTCCGGCCGGGGGAGCGCACCTTCGCCTCCGGCGTCACCAACCTGGTGCGCATGGCGCTCTGGGCGGTCGCCCCCGCCTTCGCCGGGCTCTTCATGGAGCGGCTCTCGATCGTCACGCCGCTCGTCGTCGGGGCGGCGCTCAAGATCGCCTACGACGTGATCCTCTACTTCGCCTTCCGCTCGGTGCGGCCGCCGGAGGAGCGGCGATGACGTATTCTCTGACCTCCTGGGAGCGCCTCGCCCGATGACCTTCGAGCCCCCCGAGACCTTCAACATCGCCGACTACTTCCTGGGCGATCGGCTGCGCGAGGGGCAGGCCGACCGGGTCGCCCTCAGGCTCGACGACGGGACGCTCTCCTACGGCGAGGTGGAGGCGCTGGCCGACCGGTTCGGCGCCGCGCTGGCCGGGCTCGGCGTCGGCCGCGAGGACCGGGTGCTGATCTCGCTTCCCGACGGGCCGGAGTTCGTGGGAGCGCTTTTCGGCGTCCTGAAGCTGGGCGCGGTGGTCGTGATGGTCAACCCGGAGCTCGAGCCCGAGAAGCTGGCGGCGCTCTTCGCCCGCGGCCGGCCGCGCGCCGCGGTGGTGGACGGCTCCTCGCTCGCGGCCTTCGAGGCCGCCGGCGCCCAGGCCGCCGAGCGGCCGCGGCTCCTGATCGTGGGCGCCGACGCCGCCGGCCACGCCCGCTTCGACCCCAAGTCCACGCCGCCGCCCCTCGCCGCCGCCCCCACCCGCCCCGACGACCCGGCGATCTGGCTCTTCTCCGGCGGCACCACCGGCAGCCCCAAGGCGGTCGTCCAGACCCACCGCTCGTTCGCCAACACTACCGAGTGCTACGCCAAGCGGGCGCTGGGCTACGGCCCGGACGACGTCACGCTGTCGGTGCCCAAGCTCTTCTTCGGCTACGCCACCGGATCCAACCTCTTCTTCCCGTTCTCGGTCGGGGCGAGCGCGGCGCTCTTCCCCGAGCGGCCGACGCCGGAGGTGCTGTTCGACAAGATCCGCCGCCACCGGCCGACGATCCTCGTCAACGTGCCGACGATGGTCAACCGGATGGTGAGCCACCCGGGCGCCGCGGACGAGGACCTCTCGTCGCTGCGCTTCGCCACCTCGGCGGGCGAGGCGCTGCCGGCGCCGCTCTACCGGCGCTGGGTGGAGACCTTCGGGTGCGCGCTGCTGGACGGCCTCGGCACCGCCGAGATGTGGCACATCTTCCTGTCGAACCTGCCGGGGGCGGTCAGGCCGGGGACCCTGGGCCGGGCGGTGCCGGGCTTCGAGCTCAAGGTGTGCGACGACGAGGGCCGCGAGGTCGAGCCCGGCGAGGTCGGGCGGCTCTGGGTGCGCGGCGGCTCGCTGGCGCTCGGCTACTGGGAGGACCCGGAGAAGACCGCCCAGGCCTTCCGCGGCGGGTGGTTCGTCGGCGGCGACCTGGTCTCGCGCGACCCCGAAGGCTTCGTCACCTACTGCGGCCGCGGCGACGACGTGCTCAAGGTCGCCGGCAAGTGGCTCGCCCCGCAGGAGGTCGAGAGCTGCCTCATGCGCCACGAAGAGGTCGTCGAGTGCGCGGTCGTCGGGGTCGAGAACGAGGACGGGCTGACCAAGCCGTGGGCCTTCGTCGTCCCCCGTGAGCCGCGGCCGGAGCTCGCCGAGGAGCTCAAGCGGTTCGTGCTCGAGAACCTGCAGCCCTACAAGCACCCCCGCGAGGTCGTCCTCGTCGACTCGCTGCCGCGCACCCATCTCGGCAAGGTGGACCGGGCGCGTCTCAAGAGGGACGCCGGTTGACGGACCCGTCTCCGGATCGGCCGCGCCCGGCCGGCGCGCTGGCGACGCTCGTCTGGCGCGCCCTGGCGCTGTTCGTTCTCGCCAACGTCGTCGCCTGGCTCGTCGTGGTCGTCCACCGGCGCTACTTCGCGCCGCCCCCGGGACCGCTCGCCTACGGGATCGAGAAGCTGTCGCAGGTCTATCCCGGCCGGACCCCGGAAGAGATCGAGCGGCTGCTGCGCGAGACCTGGAGCCGGGAGTACGTCTACCGGCCGTTCGTCCAGCATCGGGAGGCGCCGCAGAGCGGCGAGTACGTCAACATCGGCCGCGCGGGCTTCCGCCGCGTGGCGGACCAGGGCCCCTGGCCCCCCGACCCGGCGGCGACGAACGTCTTCTTCTTCGGCGGCTCCACGACCTTCGGCTACGGCGTCGCCGACGCCGAGACGATCCCGTCGCGGGCGCAGGAGGCGCTGGCCGCCGCCTGCCCGGGCGACGTCCGCGTCTACAACTTCGGCGGCGGCAACTACTACATCGAGCAGGAGCGCGTGCTCTTCGAGCAGCTCCTCGCCGCCGGCCACCCGATCGACGTCGCGGTTTTCGTCGACGGTCTCAACGAGTTCAAGAAGGGACCGAAGTTCACCACCCGGCTCCGGTACCTGATGGCCGAGTCGCGGCCCCGGCTCTTGCTGAGAGCGCTCAAGGCCCTGCCGCTGGCCGAGCTGGCGAAGCTCTTCCGGCCCTCCGATGCGGAGCCCCCGCAGCAGGTCGAGATTCCGCCCGCCGACGCCGAGAACCTCCGCCTGGCGGAATGGGCGGTCGGGCGATGGCGGGCCAACCGGAGGCTCGCCGCCGCCGTCGCCCGGGAGTTCGAGGTCGTCCCGCTGTTCGTCTGGCAGCCTTCACCCGCCTATCAGTACGACCTCGAGCACCACCTCTTCCGGGAGAATCGTTGGCTCTTCGCGCATCGCGGACCCGCGCACGCGCCGGGCTATCGATTGATGGACGCGCTCCGCAACGAGAGCCCGGAGCTCTCCGCGGACGACTTCCTCTGGCTGGCCGATCTGCAGCTCGGTCGCAGCGAGCCGCTCTACGTGGATACCTTCCACTACACCGCCGCCTTTTCGCGAGAGATCGCCGAGCGGATCGCCGCCGCCCTCGCGCCCCGCCTCGGCTGCGAGCCGGCGGGCTGAGCGGCCGGGATGACCTCGGTCCTCGGCCTCTCCGCCTACCGGCGCGGCAGCTCCGCCGCGCTCGTCGTCGACGGCGAGGTCGTCGCCGCGGCCGAGGAGGAGCGCTTCTCGCGGCGCCTGCAGGACGACGCGCCGCCGCGGCAGGCGATCGCCTACTGCCTCGATGCGGCCGGTCTCCGCCCGGACGAAGTCGACTTCGTCGGCTTCTCCGAGAAGCCCTTCCTCGAGTTCGAGCGGGTGCTCAAGACCTTCCTCGCCGCCGCCCCGGCCGGATTCGGGTCCTTCCTCGCCACGATGCCGGCATGGCTCGAGACGAAGCTCCACCTGCGCCGCGAGATCGGCGCGGCGCTGGCCGGCAAGCCCCGCAACAAGATCGTTTTCGCCGCCCACCACGAATCCCGGGCGGCCGGAGCGTTCTTCCCCTCGCCGTTCGAGGAGGCGGCGGTCCTGTCCGTAGGCGACGGCGAGTGGGCGACGGCGGCGGTCGGCGTCGGGCGCGGCGACCGGATCCGGCTCGAAAAGCAGCTTCGGTTTCCGCACTCGCTCGGCCTGCTCTCCGCGGCCTGCGCCGAGTACTGCGGATTCGACGCCGGGAGCGGGTCCGACGCGCTCGAGGGCTTGGCGGCGCGGGGGGAGCCCGAGTACGCGGACCTGCTCCTCGACAAGCTGCTCGATCTCCGGGAGGACGGATCCTTCCGGCTGGTTGCGGACTATTTCGATTTCCGTCGCGGCCGCGGGGGGACCTCGGAGTGCTTCCACCGCCTCCTGGGCGGGCCCCCGCGGCGGCCGGACGACGAGCTCTCGCCCCGCCACGCGAACCTCGCCCGGTCCGTCCAGGAGGCCGCCGGGGAGGTCCTGCTGCGGATGAGCCGCTACGCGCACGCCGCCACGGGCATGTCGCGGCTGTGCCTGGCGAAAGCGCCCGCGCTCGACGCCGTCGTCGCCGGGCGCGTCCTCCACGAGGGGCCGTTCGACGAGGTGTGGATCCCGCCGGCGGCGGGCGGCGCCGGCGGGGCGCTCGGGGTGGCGCTCCTCGTCTGGCACCAGCTTCTCGGTCACCCGCGGAGCCCGGCCTCCGGCGACGGCCGCCGGAGACTGCGGCTCGGGCCCGGATTCGAAGCCGCGGAGATCGAGGCCGCGCTGACGGCGGCCGGCGTCGGCTTCGAGCGGATCGACGATCCCGAGCGGCGCCTCGACCGGGTGGCGGCGGAGCTCGCCGCCGGGCGGGTCGTCGGGTGGTTCGAGGGGCGCATGGAGCTCGGGCCGCGGGCGCCGTCGTCGCGCGCGATCCTGGCCGACCCCCGCGAACCCGGCTTGCGACGGGCGATCCAGCGCAGGGTCCTGTACCGGGAGGCCGTGCGTCCGCCGACGACGATCGTCCTGGCCGAGATGGCCGCCGCGGAGCTGCCGGGCCCCGACGCGCGCCCCGTCGCCAAGGGCGACGGCGAGATCCGCTCCCTGCTCGAGAGGTTCCACCGGATGACCGGCTGCCCGGCGCTCGTCGCCGTGGGCCTCCGCCGGGCCTGGGAGCCGATCGCCTGTACGCCGCGCGAGGCCTGCCGCGTCTTCCTCTCCACCGAGATCGACCTCCTGTCGATCGGGCCGTACCTCGCCGACAAGGCCGACCAGCCATCCACCGTCCGCGCGCTCGACGACTCCGCGCCGGTCCTGGCCGGGAAGGTCGCGAGCCCCTGCTGCGCGGCCGAGCTCCGCGAGGAATCCGCCGATTGGATCTGCGAGCGCTGCGGCCACCGCTTCCCGGTGACCGACGGCGTCGCCCGCTTCTTCTGGCCCCACGAGGAGCTGGGCCGCGGCGGCGACGTGACCGAGATCGTCAAGGCCTTCTACGAGGTCAACCCCTTCCCGGACTACGACGACCACGACTCCGTCCGCTCGCTGATCGAGAAGTCGCGCGCCGGCGGCTACGCCCGGCTGCTCGAGGAGTCGATCCCCTGCAACAGCGACGTCCTGGAGGTGGGCTGCGGCACCGGCCAGCTCACCAACTTCCTGAGCGCCTCCTTGAGGCAGGTGATCGGCACCGACATCTGTCTCAACTCCCTCGGCCTGGGCGAGGCTTTCCGCCGCCGGCACGGCCTGACCCGCGCCCGCTTCGTCCAGATGAACCTGTTCCGGCCCGCCTTCCGGCCCGAGCGGTTCGACGTCGTGCTCTGCAACGGAGTCCTCCACCACACCTCGGACCCCCATCGGGGCTTTCGCCGCCTGGTGTCGCTGGTCAAGCCGGGCGGGCATCTGGTCGTCGGCCTCTACAACCGGTACGGCCGGCTGGCGACCGACCTGAGGCGGCAGCTCTTCCGTCTCTCGGGCGGCCACGCGCGGTGGATCGATCCGGTGCTCCGGCGGGGGACCCTGAGCGCGGCCAAGCGCCGGAGCTGGTTCGCGGACCAGTACCGCCACCCGCACGAGTTGAAGCACGCCTTCGGCGAGGTCCTCAGGTGGTTCGACCGGGCGGGGATCGAGTTCGTGCGCGGCGTCCCGGCGCTGCGGCCGGAGGACGACGGGCTGGAGGGCCCGACGCTCTTCGCCCCCCAGCCGCGGGGCGACGCCCTGGAGCGCTTCCTCGTCCAGGCCGGTCAGATCTTCGCACCCGGTCAGCGGGAGGGCGGCTTCTTCATCATGATCGGCAGGAAGCCCGATGCTTGAGCTCCGACTGAATCCCTCGCGGCGGGAGCTGCGCTGGTTCGGGCTCCTGCTGCTCGCCTTCTTCTGGCTGGTCGCCGGGATCGTGCTCTGGACCACCTCGGCGCGCGGCGCCGCGATCGGGCTGGGAGCGGCCGGCGCGGCCCTGGCCGCCCTCTACTACGGCCTCCGCCCCCTGCGTCTTCCCCTCTTCCGCGCCTGGATGCGGCTCGTCCATCCGATCGGCTGGGTCGTTTCCCATCTCCTGATGGCTGCCGTATACTTTTTCGTCGTGACGCCCATGGGCTGGGCGCTCCGGGCGGCCAGAGTCGATCCGCTGGAGCGCCGGCGGACGCCGGAAGCCGAGACCTACTGGACCGACGACCCCTCGCCCACGGACCCGTCGAGCTACTTCAGACAGTTCTGATCGCCGGAGACCGTCGAGTGACCTCTCACGAGCGCCAGAAGCCCGGCTCCGAAGCCGCCGAGTTCGTGCGCCACGCCCGGAAGCCCTCTCCCGGCTTCCTGCGCGAGATCTTCGATTTCCTGCGCAGCGGCGGCCGCGGCTGGCTGGCGCCGATCATCCTGGCGCTGCTGCTGATCGGCGCCCTGGTGATGCTCGGCGGGACCTCGGCCGCGCCGTTCATCTACACCCTCTTCTAGCCGCCCCCGGCCTGCTCCTTGCCGGCCGCGTAGGTCTTCTCGCCGGCCTCGATGCGGACCTTCAGGCGGTTCTGGGGCGGGGGGAGCGGGCAGGTGGCGAAAGCGGTGAAGACGCAAGGCGGGTTGTAGGCCTTGTTGAAGTCGATGGTGATCCGGCCGTCGGCGGTGGGCGGGCCGGCGGAGAGGTAGCGGCCGCCGCCGTAGGTCTCGCGGCCGTTGGTGGGGTCGCCGAAGATGACGAAGAGCGGCCGCTCGGTCGAGCTGCCGAGGCCGTCGAGGCGGTGGGTCTCGCCGCCGAGCTCGAACTCGATCGCCCCCGGCGATACGTTGTCGACCGCTTCGCCCAGGATCGTCGGGATCGGCAGGGTCCTGGGCGGCGAGTAGGGCACGAAGCGGCCCTCGATCCGCCAGGCGGGCTCGATCGGGTAGCTGTCGATGCCGGAGAAGGCGAAGCGGGCCGGGTGCGCCTTGTCCTTGGAGCGCACCCCGATGCGCTCGCCGCGCCGGATCAGGAAGAAGGAGAGGTCGCCGAGCTCGAGCATTTTCGTCCCGACCTCGCCGTCGCTCATCAGCTCGATCGACGTCACCGGCTCGCCCTCGTGGAGGACCCCGGCGCCGGGCGCCGCCTCGAAGCGCGCCCGGTCCCCCTCGACGACGAAGACGCCGACCCGGGCCGGCGCCTTGCCCTCGGGCAGCGGCACGGCGCTCCCCGGCGCCGAGCCGACCGTGTTCTCGCCCTCGGCAAGCCAGGCGAGGCCGACGAGGGTGAGCCAGCCGCCCTCGGAAGTCAGCCCCTCTTCGCGCCGCGCCCGCCAGGCCTCGATCTCGGCGACGTAGTCGGCGGGGTCCGCGGCGGCGGCCGGAGCGTCGTCGGCCTCGGGGTCTTCGGGCTCGGCGTGGAGACGCGGCGAGGTGACGGCCAGGGTCAGGGCGACGGCGAGCCCCGAGGCGACGGCGAGCGCGGCAAAGGGCGTGAGGCGACGAATCATTCGCATCGGGTGGGACCTCCGGGCGGGATTCTACCGATCAGTCCAGGGGCCGGGCCGCTCGCCCCCGGGTGGACCCCCTCGCTCGCTCCCGGTGCGCGCGGTGGTCTGGCTGTGGTCGATTACCACAGCCAGACGTAGCCGTGCTCAGGTCGCTCATGGAGGGGGCCCACCCGGGGGCGAGCGACCCTACGGGGATGCAAGAGACTCGGCGGTCGCGGGTGTTGTAGTTGCCGGCGGCTGGCCGCCGGAGCAGGTAGCGCCCTCACCCGTGGGGGGCGCTCCGATCAGATGCGCCCGGTGCGGGTCCGGGAAGACGCCCGGCACGGGTCCGGGCGCTACCTTTTCGTGGCGACGAGGGCCTCCGACGGGATCGTCCAGGCGACGACCTTCCTGTGGTGGAGGACGCGCCAGGCGGCCGGGTCGACGAGGGCGGCGACCTCGACCGGGCGGCAACCGCCGACGACGCGCGGGGCGATGGAGTGCACCGCCTGCCAGAAGGCCATCGAGGCGCGCGAGATCAGGGTGGGGCCGAAGGTGAGGCCGGTGGCGCAGAGGCGCCCGCCCGGGACGAGCAGGCGGGCCGCCTCCTCGAGAACCGCGCGGATCGCGTCCTCGGGCAGGAGGTCGAGGACGAAGTTGGTCACGAAGCGGTCGCAGCAGGCGTCGGGGAGGTCGAGCCGCGGCGAGCCGTCGGTGAGGGTGACCTCGGCGCGCTCGCCGAACTCGGCGACCCGCTCGCGGGCGAGGGCGACCATGTTCGGGCTCAGATCGAAGCCGCGCCAGGTGGCCTCCGGCGGCAGGTGGTCGGCGAGCAGCGTGCGGGCGAAGCGCCCGGTGCCGGAGCCGAACTCGACCACCGCCCTGGCGGCGCCGAAGTCGCCGTGGGCCAGGGTCTCGGCCACCGCGGCGTCCTCGTAGAAGGCCTGCCGGTCCTGGATCGTGCCGATCCGGTCGTAGACCGCCCGCGCCTCCTCGACGGTCAGCATGGCCTGGTGCCGCCCAGATCCCGAGCCGGCCAGACCGGCTTGTGGCGGCCGGCCTCCGCGCCGGTATGCGCCGTCTCCCGCCGTTGCATCAAGCCGGCGCCTCCGCCGCCTCGAGCGCCGCGAGAACCGACTCGGGGTCCGTGAGATCGGCGAGCACCGTGCCCGCGCCGGCCGCTTCGAGCGCCCGCGCCCCCCTCCCTTCCCCCACGCCCACGAAGCCGAGGCCGAGCCGGCGCGCAGCGCGCACGTCCCAGACCCCGTCCCCGACCGAGACGATCTTCTCGAAGTCCTTCTCCGGGCTGGGCGCGCGGGACCGCGCCCGCTCGATCGCCGCCGTCACGATCTCCTCGCGCGTGGCGCCGTCCTCGTTGGTGGCGAGCGGCAGACCGTCCCAGGGGATTCCGGCGGCGGCGGGCTTGAGGCGCGCCGACTCCAGCCACGCCCCCGTCGCCAGCGCCGCCCGCCAGTCCGGACGGCGAGCGATCGCCTCGAGCAGGGTACCCGCGCCGGGCACCTGCCGAAAGCCGTCCGGGGATTCCCGCC
>JBFJMD010000059.1:0-10118 GCA_041634115.1 Thermoanaerobaculia bacterium
CCCCTTGCTCTCGAGCCACTGGCAGATCTCGAAACAGCCGACGACGGCCCGGGGCTTGTGGCGCTTGGCGAGCTCGACGGCGTCGTCGAAGTGGTCGAAGTGGGCGTGGGTGATGAGCAGCGCGTCGAGGCGCTCGAGCTCCTTGATCTCGTCCGGACAGGCCGGGTTGCCGGCCACCCAGGGGTCGATCAGCGCGACTTCGCCGCCCGGAAAGTCACAGCGCACCGTGGAGTGTCCGTAGTAGACGAAGGTCGGACGAGGATGGCCGTGCATTTTCCCTCCTTGGGTCCCCGGAGCCGGTCCTTTTCTCGGGATTCTACACGACCGGTGCTAGAGTGACGGCGCGAGAACCGAGATCCCGGGGCCGGTCTCCCGCTGGCGCCGCTCCACGGAGGGCCCGATGATCACTTTGGCGACCTGGTTGGTGTTTTTTCACGTCCTGGCGGCGCTCTGGCTGGTCGCCGGAGCCTTCTCCGGCGCCGTCCTGCGGGTCCAGATCCGCAAGGCCGGCTCTCTCGTCGAGAAGGTCTTCGGGCTGCGCACGGCCTGGCGGCTGCACCTCGTCTACACGATCCCCGGGGCGATCCTCGTCGGCCTCCTGGGCATCGACCTGATCGCCCGCCGCGGCTACTCGATGCGCGACCTCTGGATCCACGTCTCGCTGGCGCTGTACTTCCTGCTGCTCGCGGTGACGCTGCTCTACCTCACGCCGAAGCTCAAGAAGACGCTGCGCGCCGGCGAGGCCTCGCTGGAGGCGGGCGAGCCGACCGACGAGTTCCGCGCGCTCGCCGCGGCGAAGCTCCCCGGCATCCTCGCCGACGTCAACGCGCTCGGCATCGTCGTCATCACCCTGCTCATGGTGCTCAAGCCGAGCTGATGGGGGCCGCGAAGCCAGCCGGGGAGCCCCCCGAGTCGCCCGGGTCCGCCGGCGCCGCGGGCGGGGCCGCCGCCCCGGCCGGCCGCAGGATCGAGATCGTCGTCGTCCCCTACGACGTCGAGCACGACGACACCTCGCTCGCCCGCAGCCCGCGCGAGCTGCTCGAGGCGGGGTTCCAGGAGCGCCTGGAGAAGCTCGGCCACCGGGTCAGCGTGAGCCACGTCTGGTCGCGGGAGGAGGGCGACAAGATGGCGGTCGTCTCCAGCGTCGCCCTGATGACGGCGCGGCAGGTCGCCCGGGCGCGGAGCCGCAACCGCTTCCCTCTCGTCCTCTCCGGCGGCTGCCTGGCGGCGGTCGGCGTGGTCTCCGGACTCCAGCGGCCGGGGCGGCGCATCGGGATTCTGTGGATCGACGCCCACGGCGACTTCAACACCCCGGAATCCACTCCCAGCGGCTACTGGGACGGGATGTCGCTCGCCGCGGTCTGCGGCCGCAGCCTGGAGCCGATCTACAAACGGGTGGAGCTGCAGCCGGTGAGCTATCTGTCGATCGCCCACCTCGGCGGCCGCTCGCTGGACCCGCCCGAGATCGAGGACTTCGCGCGCCTGAACGTGCTGGTGGTGCCTCCCGGGCCGAAGCGGCTGGAGCGGGCGCTTCCGGAACTCGAGAAGCGCCTGAGACGCTCGCCCGAGCTCTACTTCCACATCGACGCGGACGGCATCGACCCCCGCGACCTCCCCGGCGCCCACCTGCCGGAGCCGGAGGGCTTGCGGCTCAAAGACCTGCTCCGCTGCTTCGGGCACCTGCGGCCGCCGACCGGCATGACGATCTCGGGCCTCGACCTCGAGCGGATCGACGAAGCGGGCCTGAAGAAGACGCTCGACGGCTGCGTCAAGCTGGTCCGGGCCGCGCTCCGCGTCGAAGAGGGACCGCCCCGCGAAGCGGCGGGCTAGGAACCGACCCGCTTGTAGACGATCTCCATCGTCTTGACCTCGCCCTCGCCGCGGTCCTCGTACCACTCGAACAGGTCCCCGCCGTTCTTCTCGTCGTGGACGACGGCGCGCGCCTTGGTCTTGCCGCCGGTCGACGGGTCGTCGTACTCGCCGCGGTAGGTCGTCGTTCCCGCCGCCGCGTCGCGCGCGCCGTACGACACGAAGACCCCGGTGCTCATCGAGTCGGTCCAGGTGCTCCAGTATTGGCCACTGACGTTGTCGTAGCCGGAGCGGCCGATCCCGTGGAAGCTGTGGCCCATCATCGAGCTTTCGATCCGCTCCTCCAGCACCCGCCCCTCGAGCGTCATCGTGCGGGTCGCCTTGCCCTCCGAGAGCATCGGCTCACTCCCCGGCTCCATCCAGGAGCGGATCGTGAACTCGAACGTTCCGGCGCGCTTGGCGAGCTGCGCGTGCGGCTCGCCGGGCGTCATCGCCTTCTGCCAGGCCTCCATCATCGCGATCTGCTCGGGGGTGTATTGGGGCGCCTCGCCCTCCTGCGGCGCGGCGACGGCGGCGGCCGCGAGCAGGATCAGGGCGAGGGCGGAAACGATTCGCTTCACTGTCATCTCGGGTCTCCTCTCACCTTCGATCGTCGGTCCGGAGAGCCGATCCTACACCGCCGGCCCCAGCGGGCGGGGTGGCGCTAGGGACAGGCCAGGGGGTGGTGCTCTTCGAAGCCGGCGGGCTCGAGCTGGATCGTCTGGTGGGTGATCTTGAACCGGCGGCGCATCGTGCGGCGGATCTCGCCGAGCACCTCGGACCCGAACGGCTCCTCGACGACGACGTGGGCGGAGAGCGACTCGACGCCCGAGGTGATCGACCAGACGTGGAGGTCGTGGACCTCGAGGACCCCCGGCAGCTCGAGGATGGCGCCGCGCACCTCGTCGAGCTCGATGTGCCCCGGGACCCCCTCCATCAGCACCGCCACCGTCTCGCGCAGCAGCGACCAGGAGGAGTAGATGACGAGGACGCCGATCAGCGCCGACGCCACCGGATCGGCCCAGGTCCAGCCGAAGGCCCAGATCAGGGCGCCGGCGGCGATCGCCTGCACGCTGCCCAGGGCGTCGGCCGCCACGTGCAGCCAGGCGCCGCGCACGTTCAGGTTGTCGGCGCGGCCCTCGCGCAGGATCGCCAGCGCCACGAGGTTAACGACCAGCCCGCCGGCCGCGATCGCCAACATCGCTGGGCCGGCGATCTCGCGCGGCTCCCGCAGGCGGGCGAACGCCTCGACGAAGATGTAGACCGAGACCGCGCCCAGGGCGGCGCCGTTGACGAGCGCCGCCAGGATCTCGGTGCGGTAGTAGCCGTAGGTGTGCCGGGCGGTCGGCCGCCGCCGCGCCAGCCGCGCGGCGAAGAGGCTCAGACCGAGCGCCGCGACGTCGGAGAGCATGTGGGCGGCGTCGGCGAGGAGCGCCAGCGACCCGGTCAGCCAGCCGCCGACCGCCTCCACGACCATGTAGAGGCCGGAGAGCCCCAGGGCCGCGGCCAGCCGGTGGCGATGGGCGTAGAGCGTGGTCCCGCGCCGGTGCCCGTGGCTCACCCCGGCACCCCTCGCGTGCGCGTCCGGTGCAAGCGTCCCCCGGGTCAGCCGGCGATCGCGGCGAGCACCCGGTCGAGCCGTTCGCGCGCCTCCGCGGCGATGCTCCCGAGCCCGGAGTTGCCGGTCATCTCCATCATCGTCAGCGGATCCAGGATCGACACCACGCTGCCGCCGTCGTCCTCGTAGACGATGACGTTGCAGGGCAGGAGCAGCCCGATCTCGCGCTCGGCCTCGAGCGCCCGGTGCGCGAGCTGCGGGTTGCAGGCGCCGAGGATGACGTAGCGCCGGAAGTCGAGGTCGAGCTTCTTTTTCAGCGTCGCCTTGACGTCGATCGTCGTCAGCACCCCGAAGCCCTCCGCCGCCAGCGCCGCGGTCGCCTTCTCTACCGCTTCCTCGTAGGGCGCGTCGAGCCGAGCGCGGAAGCCGTAGGTCTTCTCGGTCATGGTTCCTCCTTCCGGTCCCCCGCTAGTCTGACGGCTCCGGACGGAGGCGGCAAGGTCCCCGCGGCCCGGCAGGAGCTCGGGAAGGGCGCGGCGACGGGCCCCGCCGGACCCGCGCCGGGGCGATCGAGCTACCAGCGGTAGAGGAGGCCGAAGTTGGCGCCCGGGCCGGTGAGGTCCACGTCGACCTTGACGAAGCTCTGCAGGTCGTTGCCCTCGATCCGCGCGTCCACCTGCCGGTAGAGCGCCTCGAGGAACACCGCCAGCTTGGGATGGACCTCGAGCTCGACGCCGAGCACCCCGTAGTAGCCCAGCTCGTCGGGCATCTCGCCGAGGTCGGAGTCGAGCAGCACGTAGCTCAGACCCGCGCCGAGGTAGGGGTTGGCCTTCGCGGAGCGCGAGAAGTTGTAGGCCAGGCCGACGTCCACCGGCGTCGCCTGGATCGGGAACACCTGCGCGCCGACGACGCGCTCCAGCTCCTCGAAGAGCGACCAGCGCACCTCGAGATCCCAGGGGTTGTTGAAGTCGAGCTCGAGCTTGACGCCGGGCCCCGTCTCGTCGCCCGCCTCGTCGGTCGACCAGTGGGCGAACATGCCCCCGAGACCGCCGGCCCAGGCCGGCGAAGCCAGCAGAGCGGCGAGCCCCAGCACGATCGCGAATCTCTTCATCACGTCCTCCACTTGCTCGGTTCCGGCGTCCACTCTCCGGCCGGCTGCACGCACCTCTCCGGCCACGCTCGGGCCGATTGTGGGCGAACGGTCCCGGAAAGGCAAGGTATTCCGCCACACCGCGGCGCCGGCGGCCGGGTGGCGCTCCCACCCTTGGGGGGCGGTTCGGATATCAGACGCCCGGCACGGGGTCCGGGCGCTAGCCCAGCACTCGGCGGGCGAGGTCGCGCCCCGACCCGTGGGAGGCGGATCGGTTAAAGACGCCCGGCGCGGGGTCCGGGCGCTACGGGGCGAAGGACTCGGCGCGCCAGGCGGCGAGGGTGGGCCAGCGCGCGAGCAGCGCGGCTCCGCTCAGCCGCCCGCCGTTCTTGCGCGCCAGCTTGACGACCGCCTTGCCCGCCCCCAGGCCCTCCGCCTCCGCCAGCCGCCGCGCGCCGCGCGAGAAGCGGGCCTGGAAGCGCAGCCAGTCCTCCATCGACAGCCCGGTCCGGTAGTCGGCCAGCGACGGCGCCGGCAGCGCCCGGTCGCGGGCGAGGACCGTCGCGTAGAGCCGCTCCGCGGCGGCGAGCCGCGCCGGCCGGTGCTTCCAGAGGACCGAGTAGGCGACGGAGTGGGCCATCAACTCGCCGGCCCACACCCGGTCGGCCCCGATGCCCGCCCTCTCGAGCAGCAGCCGCACGGCCTCGACGTCGGCGAGCAGGTCGGCCAGGCGGACGCTCGACGCCTCTTCGGCGGAGCCGCGCATCGGCTCGCCCTCGACCTCGGGCAGGGCGGAGCCGAGCAGCCCGCGCCAGAGCCCCACCGTCCCCGGGTCGCCCCAGGCCGGAATCGCCAGCCCGTGGACCGGCAGGCGGGCGAAGAAGCCGAAGGGCAGGGCGACCCCGGCCGACTGCCAGTCCTCGCGGGAGAGCAGGTAGACCAGGAGCGCCTCCTTGTTCTTCGTCCAGGGCGCGATCTGGGTGGCCAGCAGCCCGTAGGTCTCCTGCACCCGGGCCGCGCGCTCGAGCGAGCCCGGCGAGTAGCGCACGTTCGCGCCGCGGCCGCGCAGGTCGAGGAGCAGCCCCCGCTCCGTCGGCGCGGCGGCCCCGGGGGACCCGGGCGGCGGCTGCTGCGCTCCGGCCGCGGCGGGGACGCCGAGCGCGGCGGCGAGGACGAGGACGCGGGCGCGGAGCGCGGACACGCCGCGATCTTAGCCTGACCTCCGCACCCGGTGTCGGGAGGGCCGGGGCCGACCGGGCCCGCCGCCGATCGCCCGCCCCGCGGCGACCGGCGTAGAATCGGCGCGATGCTGGGATTTCGAGTCGCGCGGCACGGGGGGCCCGAGGTCCTCGAGTGGGGAGAGCTGCCGGACCCCGAGCCGCGCCCCGACGAGGTCGTGGTCCGGGTGCGGGCCTGCGCCCTCAACCGCCTCGACCTCTGGCTGCGCAACGGCGTTCCCGGGCACCGCTTCCCGCTCCCCCTGGTGCCCGGCAGCGAGATCGCCGGCGACGTCGAGCGCGCCGGCGTGGCGGCCGCCGACGTCGAGCCGGGGACGCCGGTTCTGGTCGCGCCCGGGCTCTCCTGCGGCCTCTGCGATCGCTGCGTCGCCGGCGACGACATGTACTGCCGCCACTACGGGATCTTCGGCGAGCACCGCGACGGCGGCTACGCCGAGCGGGTCGCCGTGCCGCGCCGCAACCTGCTGCCGCTCCCCAAGGGCCTCTCCTACGTCGAGGCGGCGGCGCTGCCGCTCGTCTTCCTCACCGCCTGGCACATGCTCGTCTCCCGCGCCCGGCTGCAGGCGCTCGAAGACGTCCTGATCCACGCCGCCGGCTCCGGGGTGTCGAGCGCCGGCATCCAGATCGCCAAGCTCCTCGGCGCCCGCCACGTGATCGCCACCGCCGGAAGCGCCGCCAAGCTCGAGAAGGCGATCGAGCTGGGCGCCACCCACGCGATCGACTACCGCGAGCGGGACTTCGCCGACCGGGTGCGGGAGATCACCGGCCGCAAGGGGGTCGAGGTCGTCCTCGACCACGTCGGCGGCGAAGTCTTCGAGCGCAGCTTTCGCGCGCTCGCCTGGGGAGGGCGGGTGGTCCTCTGCGGCGCCACCGCCGGCGCCGACGCCACCGTCAACCTGCGCGCGGTCTTCTTCAAGAGCCTGTCGATCCTCGGCTCGACGATGGGCAGCCTCGCCGAGCTCCGCCGCATCCTCGAGTTCGTCGAGGCCGGGAGGCTGCGCCCGGTGATCGACCGCACCCTGCCGCTCGAGGAGGCGCCCGCGGCCCAGGCGGCGCTCGAGCGGCGCGAACAGTTCGGCAAGATCGTACTGACCGTGGGCGACCCGGCGACCGCGTCCCGGCCGCCCGCGAGCTGAAAGGAGTCACGACGCCATGGCCACCCTCGGCAGCAAGGAGTTCGTCGCCGGCCTGGTCGACGAGATGCAGGACCTCTTCGGGCGCCTCGGCGACCAGGAGACGCTCGAATCCGAGGCCCAGGGGCGGCTCGAGGTCGTCACCCTGCTGAAGCTGGCGCTGGCCAGCGAGCTGGAGGCCTCGGAGCTGGCGGCACACTGGCTGCCGACGACGCCCGAGGTCGACGCCAAGATGGTCCTCGCCCATCAGTGCGGCGACGAGATGAAGCACTACAAGCTGATCGCCGACCGGCTCGAGGCCCTCGGCGAGGACCTCACCGGCTTCGACGCCCTGGCGGACGGCTACAGCCCGCTCTACCAGTACCTGAAGGGGCTCCGGACCACGGTCGAGCGCATCGCCGGCGGCCCGTTCGCCAGCGAGGCGATCGCCGAGGTCCGAAACGCCCAGTTCATCCGCTTCTGCCGCTCGGTGGGCGACGAGGAGACGGCGCGGCTCTACGAGCAGGTGATCCACCCCGAGGAGATCCACCACCACCGGCTGGGGCGCGAGATCCTGGAGAAGTACCTGGTCGCGCCCGAGCTCCAGGAGCTCGCCGCCGCCGCGGTCCGCAACACCCTGGCGATCGCCGACGAGCTGCGCACGCTCACCGAAAAGACCACCGGCATGCACCACATCCCGGCCTCCTAGGGGAACCCATGACCGAAGAGATCCGCACCCTCGCCGTCCTCGGCTCCGGCACCATGGGGCTGGGGATCGCCCACGTCGCCGCCCTCGGCGGCTACCGGACGAAGCTCTACGACGTCGCCGCCGCCGCCCTCGCGAGCGCCCGCGAGCGCATCTGGGCCAACCTCGACAAGGGGGTCGAGCGCGGCAAGGTCGAAGCGGGCGCCGCCGCGGCCGCCAAGGAACGGATCGCCTTCGAGACCGAGCTCGACGCCGCCGTCTCCGAGGCCGACCTGGTGGTCGAGGCGGTGCCCGAGTCGATGGAGATCAAGGTCGAGCTCTTCGGCCGGGTCGCCGGCGCCGCGCCGGCGCACGCGCTCTTCGCCTCGAACACCTCGGGGCTGTCGATCACCGAGATGGCCTCCGCCTCCGGCCGGCCCGGGAGCTTCGCCGGAATGCACTTCTTCAACCCGGTCCACCTGATGAAGCTCGTCGAGCTGGTGCGGGGGCTCGAGACCGGGGACGGGACCCTCGCCGCCCTGCGCGCGGTCGCCGAGCGCATGGGCAAGACCGTGGTCGTGGTCAACGAGTCGCCCGGCTTCGTCACCTCGCGGATCAACGCGCTCATCGGCAACGAGGCCTTCCGCATGCTGCAGGAGGGGGTGGCGAGCGCCGAGGACATCGACACCGCGCTCAAGCTCGGCCTGAACCACCCGATGGGGCCGTTCGAGATGGTGGACCTGGTCGGGCTCGACGTCCGGCTCTCGATCCTCGAGCACCTCCACGGCACCCTCGGTGAGGCCTACCGCCCCAATCTCCTGATCCGGCAGTTCGTGCGCGCCGGACGGCTGGGCCGCAAGACCGGGCGCGGCGTCTACCGCTACGACGCCGAGGGCCGCAGGACGGGCACCGCGTGAACGACCTCTCCCAGCGGGTCGCGCTCGTCACCGGCTCGAGCTCCGGCCTCGGCCTCGCCGCGGCGCGGGCGCTGGCGGCGCGCGGCGCCCGAATCGCGCTGAGCAGCCGCGGCGGCGAGAAGCTCGAGCGGGCCGGGCGCGAGCTGGCCGCCACCGGCGCCGAGACCGTCGCCCTGCCCGCCGACGTGCGCGATCCCCGGGCCCTCGAGGACCTGGTCTCCGAGGTCGAGGAGCTGCTCGGGCCGATCGACGTCCTCGTCGCCAACGGCGGCGGCCCCCGGGTCAAGCCGGCCGCCGAGCTCGACGACGCCGACTGGGAGGACGCGATCCCGCTCGCCTTCCTGTTCGTGCCGCGCCTCTGCCGGCTGGTGCTGCCGGGGATGAGGCGGCGCCGCTGGGGCCGCATCGTGGCGCTCAACTCGGTCTCGACCAAGCAGCCGATCCCGGGGCTGGCGCTCTCCAACTCGCTGCGGCCGGCCGTGGTCGGCTATCTCAAGACCCTCTCCCAGGAAGTGGCCGCGGAAGGGGTGACGGTCAACGCCGTGCTCCCCGGCTACACCCGCACCGCCCGCCAGGTGGAGCTCGCCGCGGCGATGGCCGAACGGACCGGGCAGGACCCGGAGGCGATCCTCGCCGCCCAGGGCCGGCACATCGCCGCCGGCCGCATGGCGCGGCCGGAGGAGATCGCGGAGGTCGTCGCCTTCCTCTGCTCCCCCGCCGCCTCGTACCTCACCGGGCAGGCGATCGCGGTCGACGGCGGCTACGTCCTCGGGCTGCTCTGAGGCCCGCAACTCCCTGTCACCTTTGACTTTCCGGGCGGGTTGACCTACCCTTTCGGTAGGGACACACAGGCAGCCTTCAGGAAAGGATCCGGGCGGGGAGGGACTCGAGTTCTGTCGCGGCGGATGCCGCAGCCCCCGTCCACCTTCCGAAGCGAGAGCCACCGGGAAGGGGACATCATGGCGCACTCGAACGCTCGTCCGCGGTTACTTCTCGGCGGCCTCTTCACTCTCCTCTGGATCGCGGGCGCTGGCGCGGCGCCGGCGCAGGAGGAGATCTCCCAGGTCCCCCTCGCCACCACCAGCCAGCGGGCCAAGTTCATCGCGGTCAACCTGGGCGACGAATCGCGCAAGGCCGACGAGAAGCTCGCCGAGTACCTGAACAACATGGTGCCGACCGTCTACTTCGTGCTGGAGCTGGCCTCCTACGAGACGGTCGTGGAGTCGCTCGCCAACTGGTCTTCGGACGACGCGTTCATCGCCCGTGTGACGCCCTACGTCTATCTGGCCGCCGAGGCGCTCGGCGCCGAGCTGGTGCCGCTCGCCTCCTACGAGAGCCGGGCGACCGAGGACTACACCTACCGGTCGTATCTGGTGGTCCGGAAGAAGGACCTCACGACGGACCAGCCCAACCCCGAAGACGTGATCAAGCTGATCTCGGCGCTGAACGCCAAGAAGCTCCGCGCCCGGTTCCGCTTCCACAGCAGATTCAGCACTTCGAGCTACTACCTGCCGGCGCGCTTTTTCCTCCAGCACCACGTCTTCAACATGGACGAGCCCGCCGGCACGCTGCGCGCCATCGAGAGCCGCAAGATCGACAGCGACAGCAGCAGCGACCTGGTGCGCCTGGTCGCCCGCGGCGTGCTCCCCGGTAGCGCGGAGGAGGCCGGG
>JBFJMD010000060.1:0-10038 GCA_041634115.1 Thermoanaerobaculia bacterium
AACGTGGTGGCGGTTCTGGCGCGCGACCTCTCGCGGCACCGCTGCCGGCTGGTCCTCTCCGAGCGCGGGCGGCTGGTGCGGGGCCCACTGGCGCCCCGCAAGCGGCTGCTCCTGGGCGCCAAGCGGCTCCTCTACCGGCGCGCCGACCGGGTGACCGCGGTCTCCGCCGGGGTCAAGCGGGACCTCGTCGAGCGGCTCGGGCTGCCGCCCGAGCGCGTCGACGTCGTCTACAGTCCGCTGGTGACTCCCGAGATGCCCGCCCTCGCCGCGCAGGAGCCGCCCCACCCCTGGCTCGCGGGCGGCCCCGGAGGGTCCCCGCCGGCGGTCCCGGTGGTGCTGGCGGTCGGACGCCTGGTCGCGGAGAAGGACTACCCCGGACTGCTCTCCGCCTTCGCCCGGGTGTGCGCCGCGCGGCCGGCGCGCCTCCTGATCCTGGGCGAGGGGCCGCAGCGCCCGGCGCTCGAGCGCCTGGCGGAAGAGCTGGGCGTCGCCGCCGACGTCGCGCTGCCGGGCTTCGACAAGAACCCCTTCCGCTACATGGCCCGGGCGTCCGTCTACGTCCTGTCCTCGCGCTTCGAGGGCCTGCCGGGGGCCTTGGTCCAGGCGATGGCCTGCGGGGCGCCGGCGATCGCGACCGACTGCGACTCGGGGCCGGCGGAGATCGTGCTCTCGCCGGATGAGGGCCTTCTCGTCCCGGTCGGCGACCCGGAGGCGCTGGCCGCGGCGATCCTCCGGGTCCTCGACGATCCCGGCCTCCGCGCCCGGCTCGCGGAGCGGGGGCGCGCCGCGGCCGAGCGCTTCCGGGCCGAGGCGGTCGTCGGGCTGTACGAGCGGGCCCTGCTGCCCGCCGGCCGCCCGCTCCCGGCGGCGGCCGCGGGGGAGGCCGCGCGGTGAGACGGGTCGACTTCTTCGTCTCGAGCCCGGGGCATCACGTCGACACGGCGCTGCCCGTGGCCGAGCGGCTCGCCCGGGAGGGCGCGGCCCGCTGCCGGTTCGTCTCGCTCTGCGAGCTCCGCGGCCTGCCCTCGCCGGGCCCGCGCCTGGAGGCGGCGGGATTCGCGACCGTGCCGGTCGTCGGCGCCCGGGTGCGGCCGTCGCCGGCGTCGGGCCGGCAGGCGACCGGCCGCGTCCGGCGGCTGGCGCGCGCCGCCCTCCGGCGCGCGGCGTGGCGGCTGCTCCTCGGCCGGCGGCTGGCGCGGATCCTCGACCCGCCGCCCGACCTCGTGGTGGTGCCTAACGACGGCGCCTTCCCCTACGACCGGATCGCCGCCCTGCTGCGATCCCGCCGGGTGCCCTTCCTGCTCCTCCAGGAGGGCGTGCGGTTCGACTATCCCGGCGCCACCGACCCCGGCTATCACCGGCAGGGGCGGGGCGGCGCCTCGGCGATCGCCGCCTGGGGGGAGTCGAGCGCCGAGTACTTCCGCCGCCGCGGCGTGCCCGACGAGCGCATCCATCTCGTCGGCTGTCCCCGCTTTGACGCGCTCCTCGCGACCGACTGGGCCGCGGCGGGAGCCGACGCCGCCCGGCGGCTGGGACTCGGGGGCCGCGTGCTGCTGCTGGTCACCAACCCCATCGACGACCTCGGCCTCACTTCGACCGCGGAGAAGCTGGCGCTCGTCCGCCGCTTCGCCGCCGGGCTCGGGCCGCTGTTCGAGGATCCCGAGCTGACGCTGGTCGTGAAGATCCACCGGCGCGAATCGGCGGCCGACTATCGGGCGGCGCTCGCCGGGGCCGCGCCGGAAGGCCGGCTGCGGGTGGTCGGCGACGAGCCCCTCTACCCGCTGCTCGGCGCCGCCGCCGCGGTCGTGGTCATCGCCTCGACGGTCGGCCTCGAGGCGCTGCTGCTGGGACGGCCGCTGGGCGTCCTGGAGGTCCCCCGCGTCGGCTACGTCCACGACTACGTGGGGAGCGGCGCCGCCGCGGCGCTGGCGCCCGGCGACGGCCTCGCCGACGGCGTGGGGGCGCTCCTCGAGCGCCCCGCGGCGCGCCGCCGGGAGGTCGAGGACTACCTCTCCCACACCCTCGCCGTGCGCCGCGGGGCCACCCGCCGCGTGGCCGAGCTCGTCGCCGGCCTCGCCGCCGAAGCGGGCCCGAGGAGGGCCGACCCTGACCGCGGCCGCGAGCTTTCCGACCCCGGCGCTGCGGCGCCGGATCCTCGAACGCCCCTTGAGCCTGGTCCGCGCCGGCGGGCCGCGGCTCGAGACCGGGAACGGCTGGGTGCCGCTCGCCGCGGACGGCTGCGAGGAGGTGTGGAGGTGGCGCTGCGCGTGGCGATCGAGCGATTCCTCTCCAACGCCTGCGACCCGCTGGTCGCGCGCCTCCGACCGGCCCGGCCGGAGCCCGGCAGCCTGACGATCCTCGCCTTCCACTCGGTGACTCCCGCACCCCGCTTCAAGATCGACGTCACCCCGGGGTTCCTCGAGGAGGTGCTGAGCCGCGTCGCCGGCGGCTCCCAGCAGGTGGTCCCGCTCGCCGACGCCGTGCGGCGGCTCGTCGCGGGGGACCTCGACTCCGAGCTGCTGTCGCTCACGTTCGACGACGGCTACCCCGACTTCCTCGAGCACGCGGCGCCGCTCCTCGCGCGCTACCGACTGCCGGCCACGGTGGCCGTCGTGCCCGGCTACGTCGAGAGCGGCGAGGAGTTCCCGTTCGCCAGCGGCCGCGGGCGCCGCTCTCTCGGCTGGCGGGAGCTCGCCGGGCTCCTCGAGCGATACGGCGACCTGGTGACCCTCGCCAACCACTCGCAGAGCCATCGCGACCTGACCTCGCTGCCGCTCGAGGAGGTCGCGGCGGAGCTGGACGAGGCGCAGGCGGCGCTGCGCGACCGCCTGGGGATCGAGCCGGAGGTCTTCTTCTACCCGTTCGGTTTCGACGACGAAGCGACCGCCGAGCTGGTGGGCCGCAGGTTCGCCGCCGGCCTGACCGGCCGCTGGGGAACGAACCGGCGCGGCGCCGACCGGCGGCGGCTCGCCCGCATCACCCTGATGGGCTGCGACGGACCCGCGACCCGCCGGCTCAAGATCGCCGGCCGCGCCACGGCCTACCAGGTCGCCCGCGACCTCGTCTCGCCGCTCGTCCGCCGGCGGCGGCGGCGGTAGCCGGCCCCCGCCCCTCGGCGTCGTTCGAGGGCGGAGGTGGCGGAGGATGCTAGCCTTGCGAGCCGGAAGCGACCACCGACAAGGTCGGCCCGGGCCTCACCCCATGCTCCCATCGAACCGAGAGATCCGCGTCGGGCTGGTCGGCGCCGGGCACGTGGCCGCCGCCCACCTGCGGGCCTGGCGGCGGGCGGCCGGCGCCCGCGTCGAGGCCGTCTTCGACGCCGACCGCGGCCGGGCCGAGGAGGTCGCCCGCAGGTGGCGGCTGCCGCGGGTCCACGCCGATCTCGAGTCCCTGCTGGAGGACGCCGACGTCGTCGACGTCTGCACGCCGCCGCACACCCACGCGGCGATCGCCGCCCGGGCGATCCGGGCCGGCAGGCACCTGCTGATCGAAAAGCCCGTCGTCGTCCGGGCCGCCGAATGGACGGAGCTCGCCGGGCTGCTCGAGGGCGGTCGCTCCAAGCTCGCGGTCGTCCACAACATCAAATTCGCCCGCTGCGTGGCGCGTGCGAAGCGCTGGATCGAGGAGGGGCGCATCGGCCGGGTGCTGCGGGTGGTCCGCTACTTTCTGACCAGCCCGCGGGACGACCGCATGCTGACCGGCGACCGCCACTGGTCCCACGACCTGCCCGGCGGGCGCTGGTTCGAGACCCTGCCGCACGATCTCTACCTGATCCACCACTTCGTCGGGCCGCTGCCGGTCGCCGCGGTCTCGGCGCTGCGCACCGGGACGGTGCCGGGGATCTCCGCCGACGAGGTGATCGTCACCTTCGGCGACGACCGCTGTCTCGCCGCCGTCCACTACTCGGCCAACTGCCTCCTCAATCACCGGAGCCTGGAGATCTTCGGGACCCACGGCGCGATCCTCGTCGACCTGCTCGCCGACGCCGCCACCCTCACCCGGCGCCGCGACGGCCGCGGCGCCCGGGCCCTGGGCGGCGTCTTTCTCGACTCCGGCGCCACGCTGCTGCGCTGGCTGCCGGACCGCGTCGGTTACCTCGCCGCCCGCCTGCGGCGGCACTCGCCGCACGCCCGGGCGGTGGAGGCCTTCACCCGCTACCTGCGCGGCGAGGGCCCCTCGCCGACCCCGCTGGACGAGATCGACTTCGTGGTCCGCAACAGCGAGACGATCGGTCGGGAGATCGACCGCCGAGCGCGCGAGGCGACGAATTGACGACCGCCGCCGTCCGCCGCGGCCGCATGCCGGCCGGCCTCGGGCCGCTCATCGCGGTCCTCGTCTTCACCGCGTTCCTGACCCAGGTCAAGTTCGTTCCCGCGATCCGCAACAACGTCGGGCCGTTCGAGATCGTCGGGGCGTTGGTGATCCTCGTCTTCATCGTCACGACCCGGTCCTTCGAGCGGCTCGAGATCCACCCGACGATGCGCTTTCTCGGCGGCATCGTCCTGGTCGCGGCCGTCTCCCAGATCAACCTGCCCTCGACCCACCAGCTCTTCGGCGTGATCCAGGTCTTCGGACTGGCGTTCCTGGCCCTGCTCGTGCTGGCGCTCCACAACCTCGCCCACCGCTATCGGATCTCGCCCGGCAGTCTCCTGCGGCTGATCACCATCTCGATCCTCGTGGTCGGACCCTGGATCCTCCTCGAGGGCGCCCAGGGCGATCTCCAGCTCGCCGGCCCGTTCCGCAACCGCGCCCACATGGGCAGCTACATGCTGACCGCGTTCTGGCTCGTGCTCGCCTACTCGCACTGGCCGGGCATCTCCAAGTGGCAGCGGCGCTTCGCGCAGATCGCGATGCTCATGTCGATCTACGGGATCGCCGCCTCGGGGCGGCGCTCGGTCTACCTCTCCTTCCTGGTGGGTCTCGCGGCCCTGAGCGCGAGCTTCGTGGTGGCGCGCCGCGGACGGCGCTTCGCGGTGCTGGCCAGCGGCGTCTTGGCGATCGGCTTCCTGGCGAGCTTCTATTTCTGGGGAAGCCGTCTGATGCCGCAGGCGGCGTTCTTCCAGGAGCGCATCGCCATGGTCGACGACCGGCTGCGGGCCGCCGTCAGCTTCGACGAAGGGGACGCCGAGGCGGGCAGCTTCTTCTCGATGCAGCGCCAGGGCGTCCGCCTCGCCTTCGAGCGCCACCCCATCCTCGGCATCGGCTGGGGCGGCTTCCCGCAGTCGGTCTACTCCCCCACCGGCCACGAGGTGCACAGCACCCCGTTGCGCTTCATCGCCGAGACCGGCATCCTGGGAATCGGGCTCTACACCCTCTTCCTGCTCTCGGTCCTGGCCACGGTCACCCGACAGTACCTGACCCTGCGGCCGACCCCCTACGGCGGCGCCAGCCTGGCGCTCATGCTCGGGGTCTGGAGCCTGGCGATCAGCTATTCCTACAACCGCCACCTGACGGAGAGGACCTTCTGGCTGCTGCTGGTGGTGCTGCTGTCGATCGAGGCCTTCGTGGCGGCGCACGGCGTCGGCCGGGGCGCGGCGCGGCGGCGCGCCCCCGATCCGCGGATCGCCGCCGCTCTGCCGCGGCCGGCACCGGCCAGGCTCGCCGCCCCGCTGCGGCGGCGCCGGCCGGCCCGGGCGCTCCCCCGCCGCGGCTGATTCGCACCGGATGGCGCGACTGCTGCTGATCGCGACCGACTCCCTCACCGCCTGGGCCCTCATGCGCGGGCAGCCGGCCTACTTCCGGGCGCGCGGCTGGGAGGTCTTCGTCGCCGCCTCGCCCTCGGCACGGCTCGCGGAGGTCGGGCGGCGCGAGGGGGTCGAGGTGGTCCCGGTCCCCATCGCGCGCGAGATCCGGCCGCTCTTTGACCTCGCCTCGCTTTTCCGGCTCCTGCGGGCGGTGCGGCGGCTGGCCCCCGACGTCGTCAGTGCCGGCACCCCGAAGGCCGCCCTGCTGGGCCTCGCGGCCGCCCGGCTGGCGGGCGTCCCGGTGCGCGTGCACACGCTGCGCGGCCTGCGGCTGGAGACCGCGCGCGGGCTCAAGAGACGGCTGCTGGCGGCCGCCGAGCGCGCCACCGCCCGCTGCGCGACCCGCATCGTCTGCGTCAGCCCGAGCCTGCGCCGGCGCTATCTCGAGCTGGGCCTCGCCGAGCCGGAGAAGACCACGGTCCTCGGCCACGGCTCGTCGAACGGGGTGGACCTCGGCCGCTTCGCGCCGGCCGGCGCCGGCGCCGGCGGCGAGACCGGGCGCCTGCGCGCCGAGCTGGGTCTGGCGCCGGTCGCGCCGGTCGTCGGCTTCGTCGGCCGCTTCACCCGCGACAAGGGAATCGCCGACCTCGCCGACGCCTTCTTCGGCGAAGTGCTGGAGCGCTTCCCCGAAGCCCGGCTGCTGCTCGTCGGCGACTTCGAGGCCGGCGACCCGGTGGCGGAGACGACCCGACGGCGGCTCGCCGGCGACGCGCGCGTGCTCGCCGCCGGTTTCGTCGACGACCCCGCGCCCTACTACCGGCTGATGGACGTGCTCGCCCTGCCCTCCTCGCGGGAGGGCTTTCCGAACTCGCCGCTGGAGGCCGCCGCCTCGGGGGTGCCGGCCGTCGGCTACGCCGTGACCGGCACCGTGGACGCGATCGAGGACGGGGTGACCGGCGCCCTGGTTCCGGCCGGAGACCGGCGCGCCCTGGCCCGCGCCCTCTGCGCCTATCTCGAGGACCCCGGTCTGCGGCGGCGGCACGGCCTGGCGGCGCGGCGCCGGGTCGAGCGATACTTCGACAGGAGGATGGTCTGGGAGGCATGGTCGACCGAGTACGAGAGGCTGCTCG
Organism: Thermoanaerobaculia bacterium; assembly: GCA_041634115.1. Lineage (GTDB taxonomy): Bacteria > Acidobacteriota > Thermoanaerobaculia > Multivoradales > JAHEKO01 > JBFJMD01. The sequence continues at coordinate 6,815 of JBFJMD010000060.1, forward strand.
CCGCCGAGGGCGCGAGGACGCCCGATGAGCCGCGACGCGGAGCGGGCTAGGCCGGGGCTCTACCGGCGCCGCGGCAAGCGGCTGCTCGACCTGGCGCTCGCGCTGCCGCTCGCCGCGGCGCTGGCGCCGCTCTGCCTGGCGCTGGCGCTCGCGGGCCGGCTCGCGCAGGGCGGACCCGTCCTGTTCCGGCAGCGGCGCCCGGGGCTCGGCGGCCGGCCGTTCACGATCTGGAAGTTCCGCACCATGGCGGAGCGCCGCGACGGCGCCGGCGCGCCGCTCGCCGACGCCGAGCGGCTCACCCGCTGGGGCGCCTTCCTGCGGCGGACGAGCCTCGACGAGCTGCCCGAGCTGTGGAACGTGATCCGCGGCCAGATGAGCCTGGTCGGGCCCCGCCCCTTGTTGATGGAGTACCTCGGCCGGTACTCTCCGCGCCAGCGGCGGCGCCACGAGGTGCGGCCGGGGATCACCGGCTGGGCCCAGATCCACGGCCGCAACGAGCTGGGCTGGAGCGAGCGGCTCGAGCGCGACGTCTGGTACGTGGACCACCTGAGCCTCGGACTCGACCTGACGATCCTCGTCCGCACCCTGGCGACGGTCCTCCGCGGCCGGGGGGTCACCGCCGCCGGTCACGCCACCATGCCCGAGTTCCGCGGAGCCCCCGATGACTGAGGCCGGACCGGTCTTCGTCGTCGGCGCCGGCGGCCACGGCAAGGTGGTCGTGGCGGCGCTCCTCGCCCTCGGGCGGGAGGTGGCCGCGGTGCTCGACGACGATCCCGGGAAGTGGGGCGGCGAGATCCTCGGCGTCCCGGTCGAGGGGCCGGTCGCGGAGAGGGCCGGGCGCGGCGCCGCCGCGGTCCTCGGCGTCGGCGACAACCGCACCCGCCGGCGGCTGGCGGCGTCGCTCGAGCTCGACTGGCAGAGCGTGATCCACCCCGCCGCCCGGGTCGACCCGAGCGCCCGCGTCGGCGCCGGGGCGGTGATCTGCGCCGGGGCGGTCGTCCAGCCCGAGGCCCGAGTCGGCGCCCACGCGATCGTCAACACCGGCGCGGTGATCGACCACGACTGCGCGATCGGCGACTTCGCCCACGTCGCCCCCGGCGCCGCTCTCGCCGGCGAGGTGAAGGTGGGCGAAGGGGCGCTGGTGGGGGTGGGCAGCGCGGTCGCTCCCGGCGTCTCGATCGGTGCCTGGGCGACGCTCGGCGCCGGCTCCCTCGCCCGCGACGACCTCGCCGACGGCGCGGTGGCCGCCGGGGTCCCGGCCCGGAGCCTGGATGGGGCGGGCTGAGCCGCCGCGCATCTACCTCTCGCCCCCCCACCTGGGGGAGCGGGAGCTGGAGCTCGTGCGCGACGCCTTCGCGTCGAACTGGATCGCGCCGCTCGGCCCCCACGTGGACGCCTTCGAGCGCGAGCTCGCCGCGGTCGCGGGGGTCGGCCACGCTGCGGCGCTGTCCTCCGGCACCGCCGCCCTCCACCTCGCCCTGGAGCTGCTCGGCGTCGGCCCCGGCGACGAGGTGATCTGCCCCGATCTGACCTTCGTCGCCACCGCCAACGCGATCGCCTACGTCGGCGCCACGCCGGTGTTGGTGGACGCCGACCCGGCCACCTGGAACCTGTCGCCCGACCTGCTGGCCGAGGAGCTGGAGCGGCGGAGCGCGGCCGGGCGCCCGCCGGCGGCGGTCATCGCGGTCGACCTCTACGGCCAGAGCGCCGACTACGAGCCGATCCGGGCGGCCTGCGCCGAGCGCTCCATCCCGCTCGTCGAGGACGCCGCGGAGGCCCTGGGCGCGACCTATCGCGGGCGACCGGTCGGCGGCTTCGGCCGGCTCGGGGCGTTCTCGTTCAACGGCAACAAGATCATCACCACCTCGGGCGGCGGCATGCTGGTCTCGGACGACGGCGCCCTGATCGAGCGCGCCCGCTTCCTCGCCGCGCAGGCGCGCGACCGCGCGCCCCACTTCGAGCACTCGGTGCGCGGCTACAACTACCGGATGTCGAACGTGCTGGCGGCGATCGGCCGCGGCCAGCTCGAGCTGCTCGAGGCGCGGGTGGCGGCGAAGCGCCGGATCTTCGACGGCTACCGGCACCTGCTCGGCGACCTGCCGGGGCTGGAGTTCATGCCCGAGGCGCCCTACGGCCGAGCCACCCGCTGGCTGACCTGCCTGACCCTCGACCCCGACGCCTTCGGCGCCGACCGCGACGCGGTGCGCGAGGCGCTCGAGCGCGAGAACATCGAGGCGCGGCCGGTGTGGAAGCCGATGCACCTGCAGCCGCTCTACCGCGGCTGCCGGACGGTCGGCGGCGCGGTCACCGAACAGCTCTTCGCGTGCGGGCTCTGCCTGCCGAGCGGCACCGCCCTGCGCGAGACCGATCTCGAGCGCATCGCGGGCGTCGTGCGCCGCTGCCGGCCCGGAGCCGGGAGCTCGTGACCGCCCTGCCCTGGCTGCGCTTCTCGCCGCCCGCCGGGGAGCCGTCGGCGGAGGCGCGCTGGCTGCTCGCCGCCGCCTTCGGGCCGGCGCTGCCGGCGCTGCCGGGGGACGCCGACTCCGGCGCGCTCGCGGAGCTCGCCGAGCGGCTCGACCTGGGGGCCCGCATCGCCTCGCGGCCGGACGCCGGGCGGCTGCCGGCCGCGGTCGGCGAGGACCTGGCGCGCCGCTTCCGGGGCGCGCGCCGGCGGGCGGCGGCCGCGACGCTGCTCTACGAGGCGATGGCGGTCCGGGTGGCGGCCGCGGCCGCGGAGCTGGAGCTGCCGGTCCTCTTCCTCAAGGGCTTCGCGCTGCACCGCGCCGGGATCTCGGCCCCCGGGTCCCGCTCCTTCTCCGACCTCGACCTCCTGGCGCCGGCGGCGCGCGCCGAGGCGCTCCAGCGGGCGCTCGTCGCCGGCGGCTTCACCGCCCTCGACTCGCCCCCGAACGAGCACCACCTGCCGGCGCTCGTGGACGAGCGCGCCGGCGCCGTCGAGATCCACTTCCGGCTGTGGGGGGTGGCGCTCGCGGACGGGCGCTGGGCGACGCTGGAGGATCTCGAGGCGGCGGGGCTGACGGCGCCGGCCGCGGGGATCCCGGGCCGCGCCCTGCTGCCCGCGACCGACCTGCTCGCCGCCCACGCGCTCGCCCACGGCCTCGGACAGCACGGCACGCGGCCGGAGAGCTACCCGCCGCTCAGGCTCTTCGCCGACCTCGCCGACCTGCTGCCCGACGGCCCCTCCTGGGAGCGCTTCCTCGCCG
>JBFJMD010000061.1:0-10005 GCA_041634115.1 Thermoanaerobaculia bacterium
CGCGGGCATCGAGAGCAGCCGGTTGAGGGCGCCTCTGGGCTTGAAGGAGCCGGTGCGCTGGAGGGTCTCGAACTTGAACCAGATCCGGGCGCCGCAGCGCTCGCTGAAGTGCTCCGACGGCAGGCAGGGGGTCTCGAGCACGGCGCCGGCGATGCGCCGGCGGGCGGCCTCGACGTCGGCGAGTGAGACCATGCGGGGCGAGGTCTGTCGAAAAAAGGCGAAAAAAAAATCGCCCGGAGTGTCAGATTCCGGGCCGCAGCGGCAACTTACCTAGTGGAAGGGGTATCTTTCCCGTTCGCTGGTGGTGCGGGGAGGTTCCGAGCGCAGGTGGTAAGCCAGTTGGTTGACCCCTGTAAGGAAGGGGTTTTGACTGATTGGAAGGGGGTACTCATACCTCTCATTCGAGAGTGATGGGATTAAGCTTGGCGTGCGGAACCTCCCCGATCACCATCGGACGGGTACCAGTCTACTCCTTGCGGCCGGTCGCGTCCATGGCGGGGCGCCGTTTTTCTCATATTCGGTTTTGCGCATATCTCGGGACATCGGGGGGGCCCCGGCCGGCGGCGGAATCCGCCCGCTCAAGAGTCGATGACGCGAGAGTTCGAGGCGGAATACACGCTGGAGGCCGGGGTCCGCTGCCCCCACTGTGAGAAGCGGATCGAGACCGTGCAGGTCGTGCGGCTGCTGCGGACGAAGGTCAACTTCACCTCGTCGCTGCCGCGCCGGGGCCAGGTGATGATCTGTCCGAAGTGCGAGGTGGTGCTCGGCGCCGACGTCGGCGGCGTGATCTGATCGCGGGGCCCTGACCCCCGGCGCCGCTGCCGGAGACCGCGACGCCGGGCGGCGCGGCGCGGAGCTCAGTCGGAGGCCAGCCGGGCCAGGGCGCCCGCCAGCACCCGCACCCCGTTCACGATGTCCTCGGACGAGGTGAACTCCTCGGGCCGGTGGCTGTGGCCGCCCGCCGAGGGCACGAAGATCATCCCCACCGGGCAGACCCGGGCCATGAACGACGCGTCGTGGTAGGCGCGGCTGACCATGCGGCGGCAGGACAGGCCGAGCTCCGCGGCGGCCCGCTCGACCGCCTGCACGACCTCCGGACCGCAGGCCGTCGGGTCGTCCGAGTGCAGGGTCTCGATCCGCACCGTGACCTGGCGCCGCGAGGCGACGGAGCGCGCCTGGCTGCGGATCTCGCGCACCAGGGCGTCGCGGGCGTCGCGGTCGATGTGGCGGGCGTCGACCGTCAACCGCACCCGGCTCGGAATGCTGTTGCTGGCCCCCGGGTGGACCTCCAGGATCCCGGTCGTCGCCACGCCGTCGGCTCCCTCGGAGGCGCGGGCCACGCGCTCGACGCCGAGGACGATCTCGGCGGCGGCGGTGAGGGCGTCGCGGCGCTCGGCCATGAGCACCGCGCCGGCGTGCCCGCCGTCGCCGCGGACCGTGATCCGCAGCGTGGACGGCGCGGCGATCGCCGTCACCACCCCGACCGCCTGGCGCTCCTGCTCGAGGATCGGCCCCTGCTCGATGTGCAGCTCCAGGAAGCAGCGGTAGGCGTCGCGGGGCAGACGCGCGTCGGCGAGGGCGCCGGAGCAGCCGGCCGCCTGGCGCGCCCGGTCGAAAGTCTCTCCGTCGGCGTCGGTCAGCTCGGCGAGCCGCTCCGGCTCGATCGCCCCGGAGAGCGCCCGGCTGCCCAGGCAGCCGACGCCGAAGCGCGTCGGCTCCTCGGAGGTGAAGACGATCGCCTCGAGCGATCGGCGGGGCCGAAAGCCGGCCTCGCGCAGCGCCCGCAGGGCCTCGATCCCGCCGAGCGCTCCCACCGTGCCGTCGAAGCGGCCGGCGAAGGGGATGGCGTCGATGTGCGAGCCTGTGGCCACCGCCGGCAGATCGGGCTCCGTTCCCTGCCAGCGGGCGAACAGGTTGCCGGCCGGGTCGTCGCGCAGCGCCAGCCCGGCCCGGGTCACGATGCCGCGCACGAACTCGCGGGCGACGAGCTCGGTGGGGGTGAAGAGCACCCGGGTCACCGCCGGGTGGGGCGCGTCCGAGATGCGGCTCAGGTCGTCGAGCTCGCCCAGCAGGCGCTCGCCGTCGACCCGGACCTCGGGCAGCTCGGAGACCGACATGCGCGGAGGATAGAGAAGCGGTCGAGCCATTGCAACCGATAGAATCGCCGGATGCAGGCCATCTTCGGCACCACCCGCAGCGCGGTCCGCCCCGACCACGCCCTGATCGCGCCGGACAGCCACGTCGAGGCGCCGCTGGCCGGTTGGACGGACACTCGCGGGATCGTCCTGATCTCGCCGCGGATGGGCGCCCGCTTCACCCAGTATCTGGCGCTGATGGACCCCGGCGCCGAGGCCGCGCCGGCGACTCGGTCCGTCGAGCGATTCGCCTTCGTGGAAGAGGGGCGGGTGCTTCTGCGGCAGAAGGCCGAGAAGGGCGGGGGGCGGAGCGAGCTCAGCCCGGGCTGCTACGTGTGGCTGCCGCCCGCCGCCGAGGCCACCCTGGCCGCCGCCGAGGCCAGCCGCCTGATCGTCTTCGAGCGCCGCTACGAGCCGCTCGACGGCGTCGCGCCGCCGGCGCTCCTGACCGGGCGCCGGGAGGACGTCCCGGGCGAGCCCTTCCTCGGCGACCCGGCCGCCCGGCTCCAGACCCTGCTCCCCGACGAGCCCGCCTTCGACATGGCGGTCAACCTCTTCCGCTACGAGGTCGGGGCGTCGCTGCCCTTCGTCGAGGTGCACGTGATGGAGCACGGGCTGACGATGCTCTCCGGCCGCGGCATCTACCGGCTGGGCGACGCCTGGTACCCGGTGGCCGCCGGCGACACCCTCTGGATGGCGCCCTTCTGCCCGCAGTGGTTCGCCGCCATCGGCACCGAGCCCGCCAGCTACCTCTACTACAAGGACGTCCACCGGCCGCCGCTCGGCGAGCCGCCGAACGGGCTCTGATACAGTCGGGCCAAAGAGATTCTTTGAAGTTTCGACCCTGAAAGGAGGGGCAAGATGGCGGGGAAGCTCGCGGAGTTCGTGGCCAAGCTGGGGAGCGACCGGGAGGTCATCGACGCCTACAACCGGGACCGGCGGGGCACGATGGCCCGATTCGGCCTGAGCGAGAAAGAGCAGGAGGCGATGGTCTCGGGCGATGGGGACGTGGTCCAGAAGGCCATCTGCACGGAGGTGCCCATCACCCACAAGCCGGTCGTCGGGGGCGGCTGATCGGCGCGGGCCGAGAGGACCGGTCCCGCGCGCCGGCCCGCCGCGGCTCGCTCACGGTCGTCGGCACCGGATACCTCGTCGCGGGCCACACCACGCTCGAGGCGAAGGCGCATCTCGAGTCCGCCGAGCGCCTCTTCTACCTGGTCCCGGACCCGGCCGGCGAGGCGTGGATCCGCAGCCTGAACCCGGCGGCGGAGTCGCTCGCCGATCTCTACGGCGAGGGCAAGCCGCGCCAGCGGACCTACGCCGAGATGGTCGAGCGGATCCTCGCCCCCCTGGCCGGCGGGGCGCGGGTCTGCGCGGCGTTCTACGGCCATCCGGGGATCTTCGTCGGCCCCTCGCACGAGGCGATCCGCCGCGCCCGCGCCGGCGGCCACGAGGCGCGGATGCTCGCCGGGGTCTCGGCGGAGGACTGCCTCTTCGCCGACCTCGGCGTCGACCCCTCGAGCGACGGCTGTCAGAGCTTCGAGGCGACCGACTTCCTGGTGCGCCGCCGGCGACCGGACCCGACGAGCGCGCTGGTGCTCTGGCAGGTCGGGGTCATCGGCGTCCGCGACGCCCGCGCCGAGCACCTGTGGAGCCCCGGCGGCCTGCGGATCCTGGCCGAGACGCTGGCCGGGTCCTACCCGGCGGAGCACGAGGTCGTGGTCTACGAGGCGGCGGCGATCCCGACCTTCGCGCCCCGGATCGAGCGGACGCCGCTGGCGCGGCTCCCCGAGGCGCGGGTGACGGCCGACTCGACCCTCTTCGTGCCGCCGGCCGGACGGCGGGAGGTCGATGCCGAGATGCGCACGCGCCTGCGCGAAGCGGCGGGCGAGGTAGACTCGCCGAAGTAAGCGCTACGAGCACAGGCCAGGCGAGACCGCTCGCCCCGACCCGATGATCGGCCGCACCCTCGCCCACTACAAGATCCTGTCGAAGCTGGGCGGCGGCGGGATGGGCGTCGTCTACCGGGCCGAGGACAGCCGGCTGCGCCGCCAGGTGGCGCTCAAGCTGCTGCCGCCGGAGACCGCCGGCGAGCCCGACCGGCTGATGCGCTTCCAGCGCGAGGCCGAGGCGGTGGCGGCGCTCAACCACCCCTCGATCGTCACCATCTACTCGGTGGAGGAGGCCGAGGGTCTGCGGTTCCTGACGATGGAGCTGGTCGAGGGCCGGACCCTGGCCGAGCTGATTCCGATCGGCGGCCTCGCGACCGAGCGCATCCTGGAGGTCGCCATCGCGCTGGCCGAGGCGCTGGTCGCGGCCCACGCCAAGGGCGTCGTCCACCGCGATCTGAAGCCCTCCAACATCATGGTGACCGAAGACGGGCAGGTGAAGGTGCTGGACTTCGGGCTGGCGAAGCTGCGGCCGCCGGAGGTGGAGTCGGGCATGGACGAGCTCGACACCATGACCCTGACCCGGGCCGGCAGCGCCCTCGGCACCAAGCCCTACATGTCGCCCGAGCAGACCATGGGCAAGCCGATCGACCACCGCACGGACATCTTCTCGCTGGGCATCGTGGTCTACGAGATGGCGAGCGGGCGGCGGCCGTTCCAGGGGGAGACCGCGGCGGAGCTGGTCTCGTCCATCCTGCGCGACGAGCCGCCGCCGATCTCGGAGCTGCGCTCCGACCTGCCGCGCCAGCTCGGCAGGATCCTCGAGCACTGCCTGGAGAAGGAGCCGGTGCGCCGCTTCCAGACCGCCCTCGACCTGCGCAACGAGCTGCACAGCCTGCGCGAGGAGATGCGCTCCGAGGTGATCCTGCGCAGCGGGCTGTCGCGGGTGCAGCCGCCGCCGGAGACGCCTCCGCGCCGCCGGCGGTGGCTGGCCGCCGGCGCCGCCGCGCTGGTCCTGGGAGGTCTCGCGCTGTGGGCGGCGCTCACCCTGCCCGGCCGCCGGCCCGGGCCGCCGCCGGGGGTCGGCGGCGACCGGCCGGCGGTCGCGGTGCTCTACTTCCAGAACCTGCAGCAGGACCCCGAGCTGGACTGGCTGCGCACCGGCCTCACCGAGATGCTGGTGACCGACCTCTCGCAGTCGCCGGCGATCCGGGTGCTCTCCACCGAGCGGCTCTACCAGATCCTGGACGACCTCGGCGAGCTCGGCCACGAACAGATCTCGAGCGACCTCATCGCCGGGGTGGCGCGGCGGGCCGGCGTGGACACCGTCCTGATCGGCAACTTCGCGCGGGCCGGCGAGACCCTGCAGATCGGCATCCGCGCCCAGCAGGTCGGCGACGACCGGCCGCTCTTCTCCGACAAGGTGCAGGGGGTGCTGGAGGCGAGCCTGTTCTCGATGATCGACGACTTGAGCCGCGCCGTGCTCGTCCGCTTCGCGGGCGAGGGCGAGTCGGGCGAGCACGTCCGCAGCCTCCAGGACGTCACCACGACCTCGCTCGAGGCCTACCGCAGCTACCTCGACGGGCTCGCCCTGCACATGGAAGTGCGCGAAGAGGAGGCGATGCCGTTCTTCGAGCGCGCCGTCGAGATCGACCCCGGCTTCGCCATGGCGCTGGCGCGCCTGTCCTCGATCGAGCTCAACCTGGGGCGGCCCGGGCGGGCGCGGGAGTATGCCCGCCGCGCCTTCGAGCACGCCGACCGGCTGCCGGGCCGCGAGCGCTACTTTCTCGAAGGCCGCTTCTTCGACGGCCGCTGGGAGACCTACGACCGGGCGATCGCGGCCTACGAGAAGGCGGTCGAGCTCTATCCCGACCACGACGTCGCCCGCAACAACCTCGCGATCCTCTACGGCTCGCTGGAGCGCTACGGCGAGGCGGTCGAGCAGTACGAGACCTTGCGCCGGCGCGGCTACGGCTTCGGCGGCGTCTACTACTCGCTGGTGGTGATGTACGCGGCCCTCGGCGACGAGGAGGCGGGCCTCGGCGTCGCCCGCGAGTTTCGCGAGCGCGACCGGGAGGGCTGGTACCCGCACCTGGTCGAGGGCTGGCAGCAGGCGCTCTGGGGCCGCGTCGACGAAGCGCTGGCGGCGCTCGACGCCGCCGACGCGAAGCGGCACGGCGCCATCGAAACCGAGGAGGCGCGCTGGATCGCGACCGCGATCGGCGGCCGCTGGAGCGCCGCCAACGCCACCGCCCGGCGCATGGCCGGCTCCGAGGACCCCTACTCCCGCTGGCGCGGCCTGGTGGCGCTGGCGGTCAACCGGCTCTGGGCCGGCCGCATCCGGGAGGCCCGGGAGCACTTCGAGGAGGCGACCGCGGCCTACGCCGAGCCCGACGCCAACAGCGCCACCGCCCGCTGCCGGGCCGCGGACGCCCTGATCCAGACCGGGCGCTTCGCCGAGGCTCGGGATGAGGCGCGGCGGGCGCTCGCCGAGGGGGAGGGCGAGTGGCCGGGGGTGGAGGGGCGCTTCCACCTCGCGCTGGCCGAGGAGGGCCTCGGCCGGCCCGGCGAGGCCGACCGGCTGGCGGCCGAGCTCGCGGCGCTCGGCGAGGGCGCGCCGAGCGCCATCGAGACGCGGCTAGCCCGTCACCTCGGCGGCCTGCTGGCGGCCGGCCGCGGCGACCCCGAGGCGGCCCGGGCGGCCCTCGAGGCGGCGGCGGCGACCCTGCCCCCGCGCGGCGTCCCCTGGCACTGGCACCGGCTGCCCGATCAGGTGCCGGTCTGGTACTCGCTCGCCGGCGCCCACCTGGAGGAGGGGCGGCCGGGTCAGGCGGCCGAGCTCTTCGAGAAGGTCGTCGCCGGCAGCTCTTCCCGGGTGGAATTCCCCATCCGCTACGCCCGCAGCCTCTTCCTGCTCGGCCGGATCGAGCGGGAGCGGGGCGCGGGACGGGCGGCGCGAGAGCACTTCGAGCGCTTCCTGGCCCTCTGGGGGGACGGCGACCTCGACCCGGGGTGGGTGCGGGAGGCCCGCGAGGCGGTCGCCCGGCCCTGAGTCGGCCCGGCACGCGTTTCGCATAACTCCTGGATCGCGAGCGGGCGCGAAGCCGCGCGAAAGGAGTGCACGAGATGAACCGCAACCGAACTTCCTTCCGAATCTTCTGGGTGCTCGCCGTCCTCGGCGGGCTGGCGATCGTCACCCTGGTGACCGCGGGCTGCCAGAGGGACGGCGGATCGGTCGAGGCCGCAGAGCCGGCCGAGAGCGAATCGGCCGCCGCCGAGCTGGAGCGGGTGACCGCGCTGACCGAGCGCGAGCGGGAGCTCGCGGCCCGGGAGGCGGAGCTCGCCGCCCGGGAGGAGCAGATCGCGCTGCAGGAGCAGGCCGCGGCGCCGCCGGCGCCGAAGCCGGCGCCGAAGCCGGCGCCGAAGCCGGCGCCGAAGCCCGTCGCCGGCCCGGCCCCGCGGCCGGCCGCGTCGCCCGCGCCCGCTCCGACCGTCGAGGCCGTCGAGCCCGCCCCGGTCCCGGCCGCCGAGCCGGCGGTCGAGGCCGAGCCCGAGCCGGCGCCGAGCCTGAGCCCGGCCCCGGCCGCGCCGCCCGAGCCCCGCACCGTCCTGGTCACGGTCCCGGCCGGCACCGAGCTCGAGGTCGAGTTCCTCGACAGCCTCTCCTCGGAGGGTAGCCGCACCGGCGACGAGTTCCGCGCCCGCGTCTCCCGCCAGGTGCTGGCCGACGGCCGGGTGGCGATCCCGGTCGGCTCGATCGTCCGCGGCACGGTGACCGAGGCGGTGTCGCTCAAGAAGGTCGGCGGCCGCGCCCGGCTGGCGCTCGAGTTCGACCGCATCGAGATCCCCTCGGGCGACCGGGCGGAGATCCGCGTGTCGTTCGCCGATCAGGGCAAGAGCGAGACCAAGAAGGACGCCGCCACCATCGGCGGCGCCGCCGCCGGCGGCGCCATCGTCGGCCGGCTGCTCAACCGCAGCAACAAGACCAAGGGCGGCACCATCGGCGCCATCCTCGGCGCCGCGGTGGGCACCGCCGTCGCGGCCCGGACCGAGGGGGAAGAGGTGGTCATCGAGCGCGGCACGGTCGTCGGTCTGAAACTCGACGCCCCGGTGCGGCTCGAAGTGCCCCGGCGCTAGCCGGGGGACGGCGCGCAATCGGATGGCGAGGAGGGCGCTCTCCGCGGCGACGCTCGCGGACGGCACCCGCCTCGCCTTCCGGCCGCTCACCCCGGCGCGCTGGGGCGATCTCGAGCGCCTGTTCGGCGAGCGCGGCGCCTGCGGCGGCTGCTGGTGCATGTGGTGGCGCCTCAAGCGCTCCGAGTTCGAGCGCCGCAAGGGGGCCGGCAACCGCCGCGCCTTCCGGGCGATCGTCGAGTCCGGGGAGGCGCCCGGGATCCTGGCCTACGCCGGCCGCCGGCCGGTCGCCTGGTGCTCGCTGGGGCCGCGCGAGGACTTTCCGGTGCTCGGCCGCTCGCCGGTCCTCAAGCCGATCGACGACCGGCCGGTCTGGTCGGTCGTCTGCTTTTTCGTCGAGCGCTCGTTTCGCGACCGCGGGGTGAGCGTCGCGCTGCTCGAGGCGGCGGCCGAGCACGCGGCGCGCCACGGCGCCGAGATCCTCGAGGGCTACCCGGTCGAGCCGCGCAAGGGCCGGATGCCGGAGGTCTTCGCCTTCACCGGCCTGCCCGCCGCCTTCGAGCGCGCCGGCTTCGAGGAGCGCGCCCGACGCTCGGCCACCCGCCCGATCCTGCGCCGGGAGCTCGCCTGACCCCGTCGGCTCAGTCCAGGTCGAAGCCGAGGCCGGGGCGGCCGGTGGGGTGGAGGACGCCGTCCTCGAGCCGCACCGCGCCGGCGGAGGGGTCGCCGACCAGGTCGAGATGGCCGTCGAGGTCGGCGTAGGCGACGCCCGGCCGGGCGAGGGCGAAGGCGAGGCCGGCGGCGATGCCCAGGGCCGCCTCGTCGAGGCAGCCGACCATCACCTCGAGCCTGGCGGCGCCGGCCACCGCCTCGATGCGCAGCGCCTCGGCGATGCCGCCGACCTTCATCAGCTTGACGTTGACCATGTCCACCAGCCCCTCGCCGGCGAGGCGGAAGGCGTCCTTCAACGTCACCACGCTCTCGTCGGCCATCACCGGCAGGTGGACCGCGGCGGTGACCCGGCCCAGGCGCTCGGGCTCGCCGCGCGGGGTCGGCTGCTCGAGCAGCTCGAGCTGGCTCGAGCGCACCGCCTCGACGAAGCGCACCGCCTCGTCGTAGGTGTAGCCTTGATTGGCGTCGAACCGGATCTCGACCTCCGGACCGACCGCCTCGCGCACCCGCCGCACCCGCTCGACGTCCCCGTCGACGTCGGCGCCGCCCTTGAGCTTGAGCGCCCGGAAGCCCTCGGCCACCCGCGCCAGCGCCCGCTCGACGGTCTCGGCGGGCGGCAGGATGCCGATCGTGACGCTGGTCCGGATCTCGCTGCGGAAGCCGCCGAGAAGCTTCCAGAGCGGCAGGCCGGCCGCCTTGCCCAGGAGGTCGTGGAGCGCCATGTCGATCGCCGCCTGGGTCGAGGGGCGCCCGGTCAGCGGCTGGCGCAGGAGCTGGAGGAGCCGCACCGGGCGCAGCGGGTCCTCGCCTTCGAGCGCCGGCGCGGCGATCTCCCGCAGGGCCGCGAGGGCGTCGCCCGCCGTCTCGCCGGTCAGCTTGGGGTCGGGCGAGGCGGCGCCGTAGCCGACGGCGGCGCCGTCGGTGACCAGCCGCAGGAAGACGATCGGCGCCCGCTCCACGCGCTCGTAGGCGATGGCGTAGGGCTCGGCCAGCTCGAGATCGACGGTCCAGGCTTCGAGGCGGACGATCTTCATGGGACGCTTCTTGTGGGCTCGCGCGGAGCCGGGCTCGGCCGCCGCGCCCTCAGTGCCGGCGCTGGTAGATCTCTTCGAGCGTCAGGCCCTTGAGGGTCTCGACGAACGCCACCAGGTGGCGGATCATCAGCTCCCAGATCC
>JBFJMD010000062.1:0-9882 GCA_041634115.1 Thermoanaerobaculia bacterium
ACCGCCACCGGGGTCGAGATGGTGAAGACGTCGACCTCGGTGCCGGTCGCGGTCACCGTGGTGGCCGCGAAGAACGACGGCATCGAAGCCGGGTCCTTCGTCTCGGAGGCCGTCTGCTCGACGACCATCTTCGACTGGGAGCCCTCCGGCTCGGCGCCCTCCTGGGCGCCGGCGAAGGCGACGGGCGCCACGGTCGCCAGCAGGGCGACGAGCGCGAATTCGAATCGGAGCTTCTTCATGTTCGGAATCTCACTTTCAGGGCCGCGGCGGCTCGACGGCGGCGGCGAAACGCCGCTCCGCCGGCCGCTTGACGGCGATGTTTTTTCGGTAGCCGACGTAGATCAGCACCAGGCCCACCAGCTCGGTGACGTAGAGGGCCTCGACGTAGCCGGCGCGGGTCAGCGCGCCGCCGATGCCGGGCAGAATGGCGCCGGCGGCGATCAGGATGTTGCCGACGTAGCGGTTGCGCAGCTCGGGCGACTTCTTGAAGCGCAGCGCGGAGACGATCGCGCCGCCGACCAGGAAGACGACCGCGTAGAGGTTGAAGAACGGGCTGATGAGCCGGATCCAGCGCCACTCGATGACCCGGCCCGAGAGCCGGTGGGTCTCGGCGAGGGACGCGTCGAGCGGGGTCAGGAAGACGAAGACCGCGGCGATCGCGATGGCGCTCGAGACGATCCACGCCGAGCGGTGGGCGAAGCGCCGGTTCATCAGCAGGTAGATCGAGCCCTGGGCGAGCGGGTAGCCGCCGAGGAAGGCGCCGGCGACGTACCAGGCGCGAAACACCAGCGGCTGCCATCCGACGACGGTGGTCAGCGCCTCCGTCAGCGTGCCGACGCCGTAGGTGACCATGCCGATGCCCCACCACAGCAGGTGCAGCCCGCCCCCCTTCTCGCGGTAGCGCGAGAAGAGCTCGTAGCTGAACCAGGCGGCGCAGAGCGTCGTCAGGATCGGCAGGTGCAGCACCGCGCTGTGGAGACCCTCGATCGACATTCGCTTCGTCCTCTTCCCTCGAGCCCGCGGATCCGGGCTCCGCGCCGCCGCGCCCGGCCCCAGGGCCGGAAGCGGGAGTGCGGAGCGAGCGCCGGTGTCACGCCGAGCGCGGGCGCCCGGGCGTGGCCGGCTCTTCTTCGTCCAGATCTAGGCGGGCGGAGGCCGCGAGAGGTGCGGGAAGGAGAAGCCCGGGGGGACGGCCGGGCCGGCCAGCACCGGCCGCCAGGCGAGAAAGCCGAGCGGCCGCCGGGGCCGGCGGCGGACGGCGGCGCCGAGAAGCGGCAGCGCCAGCCGGAAGAGGCCGACCGCGGAGATCGCCGCCGGCAGGGCCAGCAGCAGCTGGGCGGCCTCGAGCGGCGCTTCGCCCCCCGGCGCGGCGGCCGCCGGCGGCGCCGCCTGGGCGTGGAGCACCAGGACGAGCAGCCAGACGACGGTGGCGCGGCGGCCGGAGACCAGCGAGCCGCCGGCGCGGCGCAGCCGCGCCAGCGCCGCCAGGATCAGCAGGCCGGCGAGCCAGCGCAGCGCCACCAGCGGCTCGAAGAGCGTCAGGCTCTCGATCCGCCGCAGCAGCAGCTCGGCGTGCAGGAAGACCAGGTAGCCGCCGAGCGCCGCCACCGCCCCGAGGCGGAGGCATCGCCGGGCGAGCCTCCAAGGAGCGCCGGAGCGCCGCGAGCGGCGGGCTGGGGGGTTTCGGCCGGGCATGGTCCTCGCGGACAGTATAGACGAGCCGGCGCCGCGAGCGGCGGAAGGCTCCCTCTCTGTCTCCTCCGGATCATCTCCCGATCCGGCCGCCCGCGGCCACACCCGACGAGAGAGCCCCGCGAGCCACCCCGCGGGGCGGTGGCGGCCGCCGCCTCGAACGAGCCGCGCGGGCCCCGCGCCGGGGCCTCGCGCGGACCCGCGCCACTCCGTCGGGCGGGGCGCGGACTCCACCCGGTCGAGTGGCGCGGCGGGGCCCGCGACGGTGCTAAGAACGGGGCGGGGAGACTCGATGCCATGGCCGACCAAGCTACTGCTGTAGACCGCCGCGCGACCGTCGTCGACGGCAACGAGGCCGCCGCCTCCGTCGCCTACCGCACCAACGAGGTGATCGCGATCTACCCGATCACCCCGGCTTCGCCGATGGGCGAGCTGGCCGACGCCTGGGCCGCCGCCCGGCGCCCGAACGTCTGGGGCGCGGTCCCCGAGGTCGTCGAGATGCAGTCGGAGGGGGGGGCGGCGGGGACGGTGCACGGGGCGCTCCAGGCGGGATCGCTGGCGACGTCGTTCACGGCGTCGCAGGGGCTCCTGCTGATGATCCCCAACATGTACAAGATCGCCGGCGAGCTCACGCCCTTCGTGCTGCACGTGGCCGCGCGCACCGTCGCCACCCACGCGCTGTCGATCTTCGCCGACCACTCCGACGTCATGGCGGCGCGCCAGACCGGTTTCGCCCTGCTCGCCGCCGGCTCGGTCCAGGAGGCCCACGACTTCGCCCTCGTCGCCCAGGCGGCGACCCTGCGCTCGCGGGTCCCCTTCCTCCACTTCTTCGACGGCTTCCGGACCTCGCACGAGATCAACAGGATCGAGGAGCTGGACGACGCCGACCTGCTGGCGATGCTCGACCGCGAGCTGATCGAGGCGCACCGGGCGCGGGCGCTCACCCCGGATCGGCCGGTGCTGCGCGGCGCCGCCCAGAATCCCGACACCTTCTTCCAGGCGCGCGAAGCCGCGAACCCCTACTACCTCGCCTGCCCGGGCATCGTCGCCGACGCCTTCGCGCGGCTGGCGGAGCGGACCGGCCGCCGCTACGGGCTCTGCGAGTATTTCGGCCACCCCGAGGCCGAGCGGGTCCTGGTGCTCATGGGCTCGGGAGCCGAGACCGCCCAGGAGACCGTCGAGCGCCTCGCCGCCGCGGGCGAGCGGGTCGGTCTGGTCAAGGTGAGGCTCTACCGGCCGTTCGCGGTGGACGCGCTGGCGGCGAAGCTGCCGGCCAGCGTGCGCTCGATCGCCGTGCTCGACCGCACCAAAGAGCCGGGCGCGGTCGGCGACCCCCTCTACCTCGACGTGGTGGCGGCGCTCGCCGAGGCCCGGGCCCGCGGCCTCGCGCGCTGGCAGGCCGAGCCGCGGATCGTCGGCGGCCGCTACGGGCTGTCGTCGAAGGAGTTCGACCCGGCCTGCGTCGAGGCGGTCCTGGCCGAGCTCGCCCGGGAGACGCCGCGCAACCACTTCACGGTCGGCATCGTCGACGACGTCACCGGCACCTCGCTCGACCTGGATCGCGAGCGCGAGCTCGAGCCGCCGGGCCGCTACCGGGCCGTCTTCTACGGTCTCGGCTCCGACGGTACCGTGAGCGCCAACAAGAACTCGATCAAGCTGATCGGCGAGCGCACCGGCAAGTCGGTGCAGGGCTACTTCGTCTACGACTCGAAGAAGGCCGGGGCGGTGACGATCTCCCACCTGCGCTTCGGGCCCGAGCCGATCCGCTCGACCTACCTCGTGCGCCGGGCGGAGCTGGTCGCCTGCCACCAGTTCGAGTTCGTCGACCGCTTCGACATGCTGGAGCAGGCGGTGCCGGGCGGCACCTTCCTGCTCAACTCGCCGTACGGCGCCGACCGGGTCTGGGAGCACCTGCCGCGCGAGGTCCAGGAGCAGATCGTCGAGAAGGGGCTCGACTTCCGGGTAGTGGACGCCTACCGGCTGGCGCGCGAGGCCGGGCTCGGCGGCCGCATCAACACGATCATGCAGACCTGCTTCTTCGCGCTGGCCGACGTGCTCGACCGCGACGAGGCGATCGCCGGCGTCAAGGAGGCGGTCGAGACCACCTACGGCAAGCGCGGTCCGATCCTGGTGGAGCGCAACTTCGACGCCATCGATCGGGCGCTGGCCGCGATGGAGCGGGTCGAGGTGCCGGCGGCCGCCACCGCCGAGCGCCGGCGGCCGCCGATCGTCGCCGCCGAGGCCCCCGACTTCGTCCAGCGGGTCACGGCCGTGATGCTCGCCAACCGGGGCGACGCGCTGCCGGTGAGCGCCTTCCCGGCCGACGGCACCTGGCCCACGGACACCGCCCGCTGGGAGAAGCGCAACCTCGCCCGCGAGATCCCAGTCTGGGAGCCCGAGGTCTGCATCCAGTGCAACCAGTGCGCCCTCGCCTGCCCCCACGCGGCGATCCGCGCCAAGGTCTACGAGCCCGCCGGCCTCGAGGGGGCGCCGGAGGGCTACCTCGCCACCGAATACCGGGCCCCCGACCTGCGCGGCCTGCTCTACACCCTCCAGGTCGCGCCCGAGGACTGCACCGGCTGCCGGCTCTGCGTCGAGGTCTGTCCGGCCAAGGACCGCGCCAACCCGCGCCGCAAGGCGATCAACATGGAGCCGCAGGCGCCGATCCGCGAGCGCGAGCGCTCGAGCTACGCCTTCTTCCTGGACATCCCCGAGATCGACCGCGCGCGGCTGGAGCGCCTGGACGCCAAGGCCTCGCAGTTCCTCGATCCGCTCTTCGAGTACTCCGGCGCTTGCGCCGGCTGCGGCGAAACGCCCTACGTCAAGCTCTTGACGCAGCTCTTCGGGGACCGGCTGCTCGTCGCCAACGCCACCGGCTGCTCGTCGATCTACGGCGGCAACCTCCCCACCACGCCCTACACGGTGAACGCGGAGGGCCGTGGCCCCGCCTGGTCGAACTCGCTCTTCGAGGACAACGCCGAGTTCGGGCTCGGCTTCCGGCTCGCCGTGGACCACCTCGCGCGCGAGGCGCGCTCGCTCGTCGCGGCGCTCGCGGGGGCGCTCGGCGACGGCCTCGCGGAGGCGCTGCTGGCGCCCGAGCGGGGCGACGACGCCGACCTCGCGGCGCGGCGGGCGCGGGTGGCGGAGCTGCGGGAGCGCCTCGCCGGCCTCGACCAGGAGGCCGCCCGCCGCCTCGAGCCGATCGCGGACTATCTGGTGAAAAAGAGCGTCTGGCTGGTGGGCGGCGACGGCTGGGCCTACGACATCGGCTACGGCGGCCTCGACCACGTGCTGTCGCTGGGGCGCGACGTCAACGTCCTGGTGCTCGACACCGAGGTCTACTCGAACACCGGCGGCCAGCAGTCCAAGGCCACCCCGCTCGGCGCCGCCGCCAAGTTCGCGGTCGCCGGCAAGGAGACCCCGAAGAAGGACCTCGGGCTCGAAGCGATGAGCTACGGGCGCGTCTACGTCGCCCAGATCGCCTTCGGCGCCGACATGAACCAGACCGTCAAGGCGCTGCGCGAAGCCGAGGCCTTTCGGGGGACGTCGCTGGTCATCGCCTACAGCCCCTGCATCGCGCACGGCTACGATCTCGCCCACAACTGCGAGCAGCAGGAGCTGCTCGTCCAGTCGGGCCTCTGGCCGCTCTACCGCTTCGATCCGCGGCGCTCCCGCGAGGGGCTGCCGGCGCTGGTGCTCGACTCCGGGAAGCCGCGGGTCAAGGCCGAGAAGTTCACCCGCTCCGAGGCCCGCTTCCGGATGGTCGAGAAGCTCGACCCGCCGCGCTACCGGGAGCTCATGGCCGAGACCCAGCGCCACGCCGACCGCCGGCAGGCGCTCTACCGGCAGCTCGCCGGCATTACCGTGCCGGGCGGCGAGGACCCGGACGGAGACGCCGCAGCCGGATCAGGATAAGGAGAAGGCACGATGGACCTCTCGACCGTCTACCTCGGTTTCCGCCTCCCCCACCCCTTCATGCCCGGCGCCTCGCCGATGGTGGACAGCCTCGACACGGTGCGGCGGCTCGAGGACGCGGGCGCCGCCGCGATCGTGATGCACTCGCTCTTCGAGGAGCAGGTGCTCCAGGAGCAGGTCGCCACGACCTCGATCTTCGAGTCGCCGGCGGAGTCCTTCCCCGAGGCCCTGTCCTACTTCCCGGAGCCGGACGAGTTCGCCCTCGGGCCGGAGGAGTACCTCCATCAGCTCGCCCTCGTCCGCGAGGCCGTGGACGTGCCGGTCTTCGCCTCGCTCAACGGCATCGCCGGCGGCCACTGGCTCGAGTACGCCTGGGTGATGCAGGAGGCGGGCGCCGACGGCATCGAGCTCAACACCTACCAGCTCGCGACCGACCCGACGCAGACCGCCGAGATGATCGAGCGCCAGGTGGCGGCGATGGTCATGGAGCTCAAGGAGAAGGTCCAGGTCCCGGTGGCGGTCAAGCTCTCGCCGTTCTACACCGCGACCGCCAACTTCGCCCGCCGACTCGAGCGCGCCGGCGCCGACGCGCTCGTCCTCTTCAACCGCTTCTACCAGGCGGACATCGACGTCGAAGCGCTGGAGGTCGAGCGCACGCTGCATCTCTCCGACTCGTCGGAGCTGCTGCTGCGCCTGCGCTGGCTGGCGATCCTCTCGAGCCAGCTCGAGCTGCCGTTGGCGGTCTCGGGCGGGGTCCACGAGCCGGTCGACGCGGTCAAGGCGTTGATGAGCGGCGCCCACGCGATCCAGGTCGTCTCGGCGCTGCTCGAGCGCGGGCCCGAGTACCTCGCCACCCTGCGGCGGGGGCTCGAGGAGTGGATGGAGGAGCACCGCTACGCCTCCCTCGCCGAGCTGCGCGGCACCATGAACCTCGCGCGCTGCCCCGACCCCGCCGCCTACGAGCGGGCCAACTACATGCGCATCCTGCAGGGCTACCGGCCGCCCGGCGCTCCGGACGCCGGCGTCGGGGCGGGCGACCTCGACCTCGGCCCGCGCCCGGTCCCGGACCCGGACTGAGCCGGCCGGACTTCACCGCCGCCGAATCCCCCCGGCCGGGCCGGAGCCCTGCCGCTACAATTGGACGGTGCCCGTCTCGGAGCGCCCGCGCGCCACCTCGCACCGCGCCTGGCCCGTCGCCCTCACCCTCATCGCCCTGACCGCGATGCTGGTCGGCGCCTTCGTCTACGTCTTCCACTCGCTGCGGCGGATGCCGGCGGAGCTCGTCGAAAGCGGCCGCTCGGTTGCCGGCGACCTCGAGCGGGTCGCCCGGGCCTTCCGCACCGGCACCGTCACGACCTCGTTCATCAGCTATGCCACCCGGGTCAACGGCTCGAGCTTCCTGCAGTTCGCGCGCCTGCGCCAGGTCGAGGTCTTCGAGCGCCGGGACGAAGCGACGGCCCTGTGGGGGATGCTCGACCTGCCCGAGCTGGTGGTGCGGGCCACGGCGCCCGTCGAGTACACCTACTACCTCGACCTCGACGGCGTCTGGGACCTGCGCCTCGAGGGCAAGAAGCTGCTGGTGGTGGCGCCCCCGATCGAGTTCAACCAGCCGGCGGTGGACGCCTCGCGCATCGAGTACGAGGTGCGGGCGGGGAGCCTGCTGCGGGACGAGCGCGAGGCCCTGCGCCGGCTCAAGGACGGCATCACCCGGATGTCGGTCGAGCGGGCGCGCGACAACCTGCCGCTGGTGCGCGAGGTCGGACGCCGCGAGGCCGAGCGCTTCGTCGCCGACTGGATGGCGGTCCGCTTTCTCGACGGCGGCGACTACACGGTGGAGCTGGTCTTCCCCGACGAGACCACGCCGACGGTCCGCACCGCCCCCCGCGAGTGAGCCGGCGCCCGAGCTAGCCGCGGACGAGCCGCCGGTAGGCCTTCAGGTTCTTGATCGCCACCGCCCGCTGCCCGAGCTCCTCGTAGAGCCCGGCGAGGTTGAAATAGGCGTCGGCGTACTGCGGATCCGCCTCCACCGACCTGCGGTAGGCGCCGATCGCCTCCTCCCGCCGTCCCCGGTCCTGGAGGGCGACCCCGAGATTGAACCAGCCGGTGGGATCGTCCGGCCGCACCTCGGCCGCCCGCCGGAAGCAGGCCTCGGCCGCCTCCAGCTCGCCGCCCTCGTGCAGCAGCCGGCCGAGGTTCACCCGCGCGTCGAAGTGCTCGGGGTCGATCTCCAGGGCCCGGCGGTAGGCCTCCGCCGCCTCCTCCGTCGCCGCCGCCTCGAGCTCCCAGGCGAGCCCGTACCAGTCCTCGGCGCCCATCCCCTCGAGGCGACGGGCGCGCTCGGCGTTGCGGCGGGCGAGCGGCGCCACCCGCACGGCCAGGTCGGCGACCTCGAAGTCGAGGAGGCGCTGCCCGGACTCGGGCTCCCAGAACTCGCCCTCGCCGCGGACGACGACCGAGCCGCGGTCGGCGCCGATCCGCACCGAGGCGAGCGAGCGCCCGCCCGGGAGCTGCTCGCCGAGGCGGGCGAGCGCCTCGCGCACCCGCCGCGGGGGCAGCCCGGCGTCCAGCAGGCCCTGGGCCGAGCGCAGCACCACGAGGTCCTGGAAGGAGAAGCGGAGCTCGCGGCGGCGCCCGCGGCGGGGCGAGACCAGCCCGGAGCGCGCCAGGGCGCGGACCCGGCCCTCGGCGATTCCGAGGAGCCGCGCCACGTCGCGGGTCGAGTAGCCGGCGACCAGCGGCGGGCCGCTCACG
Source organism: Thermoanaerobaculia bacterium (assembly GCA_041634115.1). GTDB lineage: Bacteria > Acidobacteriota > Thermoanaerobaculia > Multivoradales > JAHEKO01 > JBFJMD01. The sequence goes on from JBFJMD010000062.1 coordinate 8,359, forward strand.
GCCGGACCTCCGGCGCCGGGGGCGTCGCCCGGGGCGCTCGGAAGGGGCGATCGGGGTGCGACAAGCGGCGGAGACCTGCCCGCGGCTGCGGCGGGCTCAGGTGGAGCGCTTCTTCTTTCTGCGGACCTTGGCGGCGGCCTTCTTGCGCGCCGCGGGCTTGCGCGCCGAGCGCTTCGGCGGCTTACGGCCGGCGCCGGCCGCCTCGGTCTTCGCCAGGCTCGCCTTGAGCGCCGCCATCAGGTCGATCACCTGTGCCCGCGGCGCCTCGTCGGGCGAGGCGACGATCTCCTCCCCCTGGACCTTGCGCTCGATCAGCTCCCAGACCCGCTTGCGGACGCCGTCCTCGTAGGTCTCGGGGCGGAACGCGTCCGCGGCGCTCTGGTCGACGAGCTGCCGCGCCAGGTCGAGCTCGGCGCCGGTCACCTCCGCTTCGCCGATCGGCACCTCCGCGAACGAGCGCATGTCCTCCGCGTAGCGGAGCTGCTGCATCAGCAGCCCCTCCTCGAAGGGCCGCACCAGCACCAGGTAGTCCTTGCCGCGGGCGGCGTAACGGGCCAGCGCCGCCCGGCCGGTCTCGCGCAGCGCCTCGGCGAGCAGCCGGTAGGGCTTGGCGCCCCCCTTGTCCGGCCCGAGAAAATAGGACTTCTCGTAGTAGATCGGGTCGACCTCGGCGAGCGGCACGAACTCGCGGATCTCGATGGCGTTCGTGGGCTCGGGGTTGAGGGCCTTGAGCTCCTCTTCGCTGAAGAGCACGTACTGGCCTTTCGCGAACTCGTAGCCCTTGGCGATCTCCCCGCGCTCGACCAGCTTGTCGTCGGTCGGGCAGTAGTAGCGGTACTGGAGCCGGGTGCCGCAGGACGCGTGCACCATGTTGAACGAGACCGTCTTGGCGCTCTCCGAGGTCGTGTAGAGCTTGACCGGGATGGCCACGAGGCCGAACGAGATCGTGCCGGAGGAGATCGCTCGCGGTGGCATAGACGGCGGATTGTAGCATAACTGCCCATCAACAAAGCACTTCCGCTAACATCTCGGGACGAATGGTGAGGCGTAAGCGCGCTGCGCGAACCGACAAGCTGGCTTCCTACCGCGCCAAGCGCGCGGCCGGCGCCACCCCGGAGCCCTTCGGCGCAGGGGCGGAGCGGCCCGGGCTCTTCGTCGTCCAGCAGCACGCCGCGCGCCGCCTGCACTACGACTTCCGGCTCGAGATCGGCGGCGTGCTGCGCTCCTGGGCGGTGCCCAAAGGGCCGTCGCTGGACCCCGCGGACAAGCGCCTGGCGGTGGCGACCGAAGACCACCCGGTCGAGTACGCCGATTTCGAGGGGGTGATCCCGGCCGGAAACTACGGCGCCGGGGCGGTGATCGTCTGGGACCGGGGCCTCGCCGTGCACGAGCTCGATCCCGAGGAGGGGGTCGATGGCGGCAAGCTCCTGTTCGAGCTCCGCGGCCACAAGCTGCGCGGTCTCTGGACGCTGGTCAAGACGAAGCGCGGCGAGCGCGAGTGGCTGCTGATCAAGAAGCCCGACG
>JBFJMD010000063.1:0-9850 GCA_041634115.1 Thermoanaerobaculia bacterium
AGTCGGCCGGGCGCGCGGGCGGCCTCCGCGGCGCCGATCCCGACCCGGGAGAGCGCGACGGCGCCGACCGGCCGTCTCAAACCCCTGATCCCGATGGACTTGCGGCCCGGTGGCGGCTCAGGGCGACCACCGGCACCGGTCGCGGCCGCTCTCGTGGGGCGGGGTCCAAAAACTGGTACGGCCTTTGCTCTCTTTCCTTTCCGAGGAGAGACGACCGCCCGAGATCATCGAAGCGAACGCGCCAAGAGAGACCGAGAATGCCCAGCGACTCGATCCCCAGGACCCGGCGGCGGGGTCGGCCGGCGCGCGCCCCCCGGGTCGCCGCGGCGCTCGTCTGCGCGCTGCTCGCCGCGGGCGGCCTCCGCGCCCAGGAGCGCAACATCCGCTTCGACCGCTACACCATCAAGGAGGGTCTCGCCCAGAGCGCGGTCAACTGCATCCTGCAGGACCGCCACGGCTTCATGTGGTTCGGGACCCAGGACGGCCTGAACCGCTTCGACGGCTACGAGTTCCGCCGCTTCGCCCACGACCCCGACGACTCCACGACCCTGTCCCAGCCGTGGGTCTGGGCCTGCCTCGAGGACGCCAAGGGCGCGATCTGGGTCGGCACCGCCGGCGGCGGCCTCAACCGGCTCGACCACGCGACCGAGTCCTTCACCCACTTCCGCAACGACCGTTCGAACCCCTTCTCGCTCAGCAACGACACGGTGCGGGCGCTGCTGGAGGACCGCCGGGGCCGGCTGTGGGTCGGCACCGAGGGCGGCCTCAACCTGCTCGACCCGGAGACCGGGACGTTCAAGCGCTTCACCCACAACCCGTCGAACCCGGCGAGCCTGAGCCACGACGAGGTACGGACGATCCGCGAGGACTCCAGCGGGGTGCTCTGGATCGGCACCTACGGCGGCGGCCTCAACCGCTTCGACGAGGAGACCGAGACTTTCACCCACTTTCGCCACGACACCGCGGATCCCGGCAGCCTGAGTGAAGACCGGGTGCGCTTCATCTACGAGGACCGCGACGGCAACTTCTGGATCGGCACCTACGAGGCCGGACTGAACCTGTTCGACCGCGAGACCGGCACTTTCGAGCACTTCGTCCACGTCGCCGCGGACCCCTCGAGCCTCAGCGACAATCGCGTGCGCTGGATCCTGCAGGACATGGACGGCGTTCTCTGGATCGGCACCGACGGCGGGCTCAACGAGTGGCAGGGCGAGCGACGCAGCTTCAATCGCTTTCTGCACAACCCGACCGACCCGGCGAGCCTGGTCGACGACCGCGTGATGTGCATCTTCCAGGACCGGGGCGGCGTGCTGTGGGTCGGCACCCACGGCGGGCTGAACAAGTGGAATCCGACCACCGGCTCCTTCGCCGGCTTCCAGCACGATCCGCTGGCGAAGTCGACCCTGAGCAGCAACACGATCAACGCCTTCGCCGAGGACCCGAGCGGCGCGCTCTGGGTCGGCACCTACGAGGGCCTGAACCGGCTCGACCGCCAGACCGGCGACATCGTCCAGTACCGCAAGAACCTCGGCGGGCCGCACGGCCTGACCGACGAGCGGGTCATGACCCTGATGCTCGACAACCTCGGTCTCCTCTGGATCGGCACCTACGAGGGCGGCCTCTTCCGGCTCGACACCGCGACCGGCAGGTTCACCTCCTACCGGGCGGTCCCCTCGGACCCCAGGAGCCTCAACTCGAACCGCGTGACTTCGATCTACCAGGACCGCGAAGGCGTGGTCTGGCTGGGGACCTACGGCGGCGGACTCAACCGCTACGACTACGAGACGGACTCGTTCCTGCACTACCGCCACGACCCCTCCAACCCGACCAGCATCAGCGCCGACCAGGTCCTGGCCCTCGAGGAGGACTCGCAGGGCGTGCTCTGGGTGGGCACCGACGGCGGCGGCCTCAACGGCTTCGACCGCAAGGCCGGCACCTTCATCCAGTTCCGCGCCGACCCGGACGACTCGCGGGCGCTGACGAGCGACGTCGTCTGGGCGCTGCACGAGGACCGCCAGGGGACCCTGTGGCTGGGCACCCGGGGCGGCGGCCTTCTGGGCTGGTCCCCGGAAGATCGCGCCAGCCACCGCGGCGTGTTCAAGCGCTACACGAAGAAGGACGGCCTCGCCAACGACAACGTCTACGGCATCGAGGAAGACGATCTCGGAAACCTCTGGGTCAGCACCAACGAGGGCCTGTCCAAGTTCGACCCGCGCACCGAGAGCTTCCGGACCTACGACGATACCCACGGCCTGCTGAACAAGGAGTTCAACTTCGGCGCCCACCTGCGCAGCTCGACCGGGGAGATCATGTTCGGCGGCAACAACGGCTTCAACATCTTCCACCCCGAGCGGCTCCACAACAACTACTTCAAGCCGCCGGTGGTGCTGACCTCGGTCCTCAAGTTCAACCGCAAGGTCGACTTCGACCGCCCGCCGGCGGAGCTCGAGGAGATCGAGCTGTCCTACAAGGACTCCGTGTTCTCCTTCGAGTTCGCGGCGCTCGACTACACCGCGCCGGGGAAGAACCGCTACGCCTACAAGCTCGAAGGCTTCGACGACCACTGGATCGAGGAGGGCACGCTGCGCCGCGCCACGTACACCAACCTGGACCCGGGCGAGTACCTGTTCCGGGTCAAGGGCTCGAACAACGACGGCCTCTGGAACGAGGAGGGGCTGGAGGTCCGGGTGCGGGTGGTGCCGCCCCCCTGGCGCACCTGGTGGGCGTACACCCTCTACCTGCTGGCCGCGGCGGCGGTGGTCCTCGCCTACACCCGCGCCCAGGCGCGAAAGCTCGAGGAGAAGGCGGAGTACAGCCGCAAGCTGGAGCGCGAGGTCCAGGCCCGCACCCACGAGCTGGCGCAGCGCAACGAGGACCTCGAGCGAGTCAACAACAAGCTCGAGCTGGCGAGCGTGACCGACTCGCTGACCGGGCTCCGCAACCGCCGCTACCTGATCACCCACATCGAGCGCGACATCGCGCTCATCGACCGCTACCACGACGACCTGACCGAGAAGGGCATCGACCGCTCGTTGGCGCGCCCCGACTACCTGTTCCTCATCTTCGACCTCGACGGCTTCAAGGAGGTCAACGACGCCCACGGCCACGCGGTCGGCGACAGCGTCCTGGTGCAGGTGCGCGAGCTGCTCGAGTCGGCCTGCCGCAAGTCGGACACCCTCATCCGCTGGGGCGGAGACGAGTTCCTCGTCGTCGGCCGCTACGCCGACCGCCGCGCCGCCGAGAAGCTCTCGGAGCGCCTGCGCCGGCGGGTCGCCGCCCACGACTTCGACCTCGGCGGCGGGCAGACCGTCAAGCTCACCTGCTCGATCGGCTTCGCCTATTACCCCTTCCTGTCCTCCTCCCCGGCCCGGCTCAACTGGGAGCAGGTCGTGGTGATCGCCGACCGCGCCCTCTACATCGCCAAGAAGAGCGGCCGAGACGCCTGGGTGGGGATCTACGAGACCGCGGACACGCAGCGCATCCCCGCCGAGGAGCTCGTGCACCAGATCAACACGCGGGTGGAGAGCCTGGTCGTCGAGGGCAAGATCGAGCTCCGGACCTCGATCGCCGAGGAGCGGGAGCTGGTCTGGGCCTGGGCCTGACCGGCGCGGCGAACACCGAGTCGATATACTCCCGGCGACCGGCCGTGGCCCGGACAGAGGCCGTCGCCGCGCCGGAGGCGGCCGGCCGGCCCGACCCATGTCTTCCCCGCATCGCACGCTCGTCGAGGGGCTCCGTCAGCTCGCCGCCGAGGCCCCGCTCACGGTGACCGTCGCCGGTCACTCGATGGAGCCGCACCTGCCGCCCGGCTCGGTCGTGGAGGTCCGGCCGGCGCGGCGCTACTGGCCGGGGGACGTCCTCGCGTTCCGCGATCACCGCGAGCGCTTCACGACGCACCGCCTGATCGGCTACCTGCCAGCGCGGGGCGGCCTGCGCCTGGTCACCCAGGGCGACGCCCAGCGCGCCCCGGACCGGCCGCTGGCGCCGGCGCGGATCCTCGGCAGGGTGACCGGCGGCGAGTGCCCGCGGCGGGTCGCCCGCCCGCCGCTCGCCGACCGGCTCGCGGCCCTGCTGCGGTTCCTCCGCTACGGCCTGCAGCGGCTCGTCGGCGGATGAGCTTCGGCGCCGCGTTCCTCCGCGAGCCGGACCTCTTTCCGGCGCGGCACTCGGGAGAGACCTGGGGCGGCGAGAGCGTGACGATCGACTTCGCCGCCGGGCCCTACCGCTTCGAGGGCCTGGGCCGCGAGCAGGCCGCGACCGTCCGCGAGCGCTTCCGCGACCGCGTCGGCGGCCGCGGCGGCGGCGAGGCCGCCGTCACCACCGTCTTCCGGGCGGCGGCGGCCGACTTCGTGGAGATCGACCCCCGGGGCTGGGAGTGGACGCTGGACCTCGACCACGGGCCGGACGTCGTGCGCATGGCCGGTCGCGGCTTCATGGCCCGGCTCGACTGGCGGCCGACCCTCGCCGGGGCGCTCTGGACCGCGGCCGAAGGTCCGCTCTTCCAGGAGCAGTTCGAGAACTACTTCCGAATCCTCGCCGCCTACCGCCTGGCCGAGCGCGGCGGCGCCCTTCTGCACAGCGCCGGAATCGTCGACGGAGGCGAGGCCTTCGTCCTCTTCGGGCGCTCGGGAGCCGGCAAGTCGACGATCTCGCGGCTCGGCCTGGCCGCGGGCCGGCTGGTGCTGAGCGACGACTTGAACGCGATCTCCTCCGCCGGGGGCGGGACCGTGGTCGAGAAGGTGCCCTTCGCCGGCGACCTGGGGCGGACCCGCACCCCGCGGCAGAGCTATCCGCTGCGCGCCCTGCTGGCGCTCGAGAAGGGCGCCAGAAGCGCCCGCCGGCCGGCCTCCGCGGGGCGAACTCTCGCCGCGCTCCTCGCCTGCGCGCCGTATCTCAACCGCGACCCCTATCGACTCGAGCTGTTGACGGCGAATCTCGAGCGCCTGGTCGGCGACGTCGAGACCGGGGTGCTGACGTTCGACCTGGGCGGAGAGTTCTGGCCCCTGCTGCGGCCGCCGCGGCCGCGCCGGGCCGAGGACGCGCCGCGTTGACGGAGCGGGGCGAGGACCTCGGCGCGCCGCGCCGCGCGCCGAACCCCGGTGCCCGCTGGCGGCGGGCTCCGGACGTGCGCTTCCGGGTCGTCGGCGGCGAAGGGGTCGTGGTCCGCCAGACGAGCGGCGAGGCCCTGGTGGTCGACGAGGTCGGAGCGCGGATCCTCGAGCTGCTCGACGAGCGCCCGACCGCGGCCGAGATCGTCGGCCGGCTCGAGGCCGAGTACGACGTCGAGCCGGAGCGGCTGGCCGCGGACGTCGAGCGCTTCCTCGAGGAGCTGCTCGAGGCGGGGATCGCCGGCCCGGTCGAGGGCGCCGCGCCGGAGCGCCGGGACGACGAGCCCCGCGCTAGGAGGTGATCGGACCGGTCGGGCAGCTTCCGGGATCGGCCTTGCCCGAGGGGGTGCAGATCCCGGCCACGAACTCGAGCCGCTCGCGCGACAGGATGCGGGGCCGACGGTAGGGCTTGCGGCTCCGACGCCGCCCAATCGCCAGCTGGCCTTCGCGGTCGATCTCTGCCATCTCTTGCGGCTCGCCTTTCCTCAGCTCACGATCGGCAGCAGCGCTCGCTCGCCGAGCGCCTTCGATTCGCCGCGCAGCGCCAGCCGCTCCGCGGCCGCCGGGTAGACCGCCGTCGGGTCGCCCGAGCGCTGCGCCGCGGAGCCGGGACAGAAGGCCAGCAGCCGCCCCTCGGCGCCGAGCGCGGCGATCCGCCGCCCGACCTCCGCGTTCTGCCCGCGGATCTCCGCCAGCGCCGGCGAGTCCCGCCAGATCTCCCGGATCGAGCTCTCGTGGAGGTTGCCGATCGGACGCCGCCACTGGACGCACGGATAGACCGAGCCGAAGGGGTCCACCGCGAGGGTGGCGGCACCGGCCCCGCAGTGCTTCTCCCCCGAGCCGTCGACGGCCGGCGGCAGCAGGGCGTCGCCCTCGCGGCCGATCTCGACCGGGGTGGCGGCGCCCGCCGCCGCCTGCGCCGCGAACAGGCCGCGCAGCCCTTCGCGCGAGGCGCGGATCGACAGCGGCTCGGTGTCTCCGTCGTCGCGCGGCGTCACCTCGGGATCGATCTGGAGCGGCACCCCGAACGAGTCGGCGAGCGCCATCATCTCGGAGAGCTCGCCCTCGTTCCAGCGGGTGAGAGTCGAGTTGAGCTTGAGCCTCAGACCCAGGTCCAGCATCTCCGCGAGGTTCGCCATCAGCCGTTCGAAGCTCCCCGCCACCCGGGTCTGGCGATCGTGGGTCTCGGCGCGGGCGCCGTGGAGGCTGACCTCGACCAGGAAGGGGTCGACCTCGTCGCGCAGTCGCTCCGCCAGCCGCCCCCGCAGCGCGTGGCCGTTCGACTTGACCCGCACCAGGAAGCCGAGGTCGCGCGCGCGCCCTCCGATCTCGAAGAAGTCGGGGTGCGCGAGCGGCTCGCCGCCGCTGAGGATGAGGTTGAGCACCTGCATCTCGGCCAGCTCCTCGAGCAGCCGCCGATAGCGCTCCGTGGAGAGCGGCTTGCCGCGCAGCCCGAGGTCGTTGTAGCAGAAGTAGCAGTCCAGGTTGCAGCGGTAGGTCAGCTCGACGAGCACCGAGAAGAGAATGTGCTCGCGCCAGGTCCGGCGGGCGATGCGACCGAAGCTCATGGATTTCGATTCGTGGAAGGGGGGCGCGGGACTGCTCCGTCCGCCTCCTCGGCTCCGCGGCCCCGGGTCAATATCCCACAGCCCCGCTGGCGAGACAAGTTGATCTTCCACAGTCTCATCGCAGGCCCACCGCCGGATCGCCCAGGACGTTATAGATGCGGGCCATGAACGGGAAGAGCCCGCGCTCCGCGTGGACGCCGAGCGCCGCGTTCACCGCCTCGCCGAGCGCCATCGGCTCGGAGCCGTAGGCGGCGGCGAAGAAGGCCCGGTCGAGGATCGCCGCCTCGTCGTCGAACGAGAGTCCCGAGGGCGACCACACCGCGACGGCGCCGCGGTCGGGCTCGAGGACCAGCGCGGCGCCCAGCGAGAAGAAGCCCGGCAGCTCGAAGCGGCCCGCCGCGCAGGTCAGGCTGAGGACCACCGGATGCGGACCGCCCGCCGGCAGGCCGGCGACGTCGTCCACGGTCAGGAGCCCCTCCGCCGCGAAGCGGTCGATGCCGCCGTGGCCGACGAAGTTGAGGTAGTCCACGCCGGTCGCCAGCCAGTCGCGCAGCAGACCGCGCGCCTCGCCGAGCGGCCGTTCGCCGAGGTAGATCCGCGGCGCCTCGATCCCGGCCGGAAGCAGGCTCGCGACGGCCTCGCTGTCGGCCGGGAAGTCGCCCGCCGCGTCGGGGTCGTCGGCCGCCAGCAGCACCCGGCCGGTGCCGCCCCCGGCCTCGTAGCTCTCGAGCTTCTCGAGATAGGCGGCGAGCTCGTCCACGGTCACCGCCGGGATCCGGCCGATCGCCATCTCGGGCACGCCGTCATCGCCCTCGACGTCGGCAAACAGCGCGTCCGCCGCGAAGAGGCCGAACGGCGTGGCGGTCATCAGCGGCGGCACCAGGTTGCCGCCGTGGCCGAGGTGGTCCTCGTAGTCGAACGTGCCGCCTCCGGCCAGGACCACGAACCGCGGCCGCCTCGTCCAGCTTTCCCAGGCGTGGGCGAGGAAGTCGCGGATCGCGTGCGGGCTCGCGAGCCCGTGGTTGAACTCGTCGTAGACGTCCTCCACGTCCACCACCAGGGTGCGCAGGCCGAGGCGGCGGCGCGAGAGGGCGAGGTCGCGGGACGGCTCCACCAGCGTCGAGCCGGCGACGACGACGTAGTCGGCGCCGGCGCTCTCCGCGACCAGGAACGACGCCCGGTCGCCGGCGAGCGCCGCCGGCGCCAGCGAGGCGCCGGCCGCCACCGCGGTATAGACCGCATCCGGCGACTCGGGCGCCAGGCTCGCCCGGTAGCTGCCGTCGCCGGCGAGGTCGACCGTGACGCCGGTCACCCGCCGCGGTCTCGCCGGATCGCCGATCTCGTAGACCTCGATCTCGGGGACGCTGAAGCCCGACACCGAGACCACGGCCTGCTCCTCGCCGCGGAAGGTCAGGCGATCCGCCGCCGCCCGGTACGAGCGCCGGTAGGTCAGATCGAACGAGTCGACGTAGAAGATGCTGTAGGGGACGCCGGCGTCGAGCCGCCCCTCGACCTCGACCTCGTTGGCGCCCGCGAAGAGCGTGCCCGCCGGTAGCTCGACTTCGAACCGGTGGGCGACGGCGCCGCCCCATCGCGCCTCCCCGACCTCGATCCCGTTGACCCTGATCACGGCGTGGTGCTCGAGCTCGATCGGCGTGTCGGTGGCGCCGAAGAGCGCGACCGCGAGCCGCCCGCCGCCCGCCGCCGGATCGGCGACCGGGAGCGGGAAGCGCTTGCTGCCGTGGGTGGCATTGCCGGCGGTGACGAAGCTCCAGAACCAGTAGTCGCTCTCCGGATCGCGGGTGACGACCGTCGCCGCGAAGCTCTCCCGCTCGTGGTGCTCGGAGTGCTCGAAGGACGCCGCGGGTCCCGGCGCGGGGGCGCCGCCGGCGGCGGTCCCCATCGCGGTCGGCCTTCCGACCGACAGCCGGTAGACGTTGTCGCGGGTGTAGATGCTGTCGATCGCCTCGCCGAAGAAGACCAGGCTGGAGCCGCCGTCGGCGGCGGCCCAGGCGACCGGCTCGCCGCGGCTCTCGAGCGCGAACCGGCCCCTCTCGAGGAACCGCCGGGTGATCTCCGGCGGCACGCCGAACGCCGCCGCCAGGTCCGCGACCGGGACCCGGTGGATTCCGGTCTCGCGGACGTGGATCTTGACGGCCGTCACCCGGCCGCTGTCGGGTCGGCGCGGCAAGATGCCGGCGGCCGTTCCGCCCCTCTCGCGCCGGCCGAGCCGCTCGCGGACGTCGCCGGCCGCGCGGGCGCCGCCGGCCGCCTCCCGCCTCGACGCCTCCAGCCGCAGCCGGGAGCGCTCCGAGGGCCGCCGCGCCGCCGGCCGGAAGACCTCCTCGGAGCCCGCCGCCGGCGCCCGCCGCAGACCGCCGGCCGCCAGCACCTCGAACGGGCCGTAGGTCGTCTCGCGGCCGCCGGCTTCGATTTCGACGAGGGCGTAGCGCTCGACGGCTCCGGGGTCCGCGCCGTCGTCGAGGTACCGGTAGACTCCGCCGGCCGGCGAGCCGACCGCGGCGGTCAGGATCTCGGCGTTCACCGGGACGTAGCCCGCCGCCTCCCGGTCCCAGCGGTAGAGGTAGAAGCCGAGCGTCCCGACCTCGGAGGCGGTCTCCCACTCGACCGCCGTCCGCCGGCCCTCGAGATAGGCCTCGAAGCGCGAGACCAGGGCCAGGGTCGCGGTCACGGTGTAGCCGAAGTCGTGGTTGGGCGAATCGGCGCCGGCGATCGTCGCCGGCTCGATCCCCGCCGAGGCGGTCTGGGTCGTCTGCCGCTTGCCGAACAGGAAGGTGCCGATCGGATCGGAGACCACCAGATAGTCGCCGTCCGGCAGATCCGTGAACTCGTAGTAGCCCTCGTTGGTGGGGTCCATGGGATCGGGCACGCCGCTGGTGGTGGTGGCGATCAGCGGCTCACCCGGGTCGAGGACCCCGTCGCCGTCGACGTCGCGGTAGAGCCTCAGGGTCACGCCGGGGATGCCGCGATCGTCGCCGTTGATCAGAGCGTCTCCGCCGACGTCGAAGTAGGTGGTGCCGGAGATCGACGAGACGTTCATCGTCGGGTCCGCGCGGTAGCCGAAGTCCGCCCAGAAGACGCTGGGCTGGCCCGCGGAGAGCGTCGCCGCGTAGGGGTCGGGCTGGCCGTTGTCGTCGGTGTCGGGCGTGCCCA
>JBFJMD010000064.1:0-9829 GCA_041634115.1 Thermoanaerobaculia bacterium
CGGGGAGGCCCTCTCCGGGTAGCTCTCCGCCAGCGCCCACACGAGCCTCCGAAGGGCCAGCCCGGCCGGCGCGTACGCGGAGCGCAGGCGCGAGCCCCCGCGCCAAAGTCCGACTGGCTCGCGCCGGTACCCGGGAGGGCCTCCCCGGACCCCGGGACGCCGGAGGTGCCGAAGCGGCTGCGCCAAAGTCCGACTGGCTCGCGCCGGTACCCGGGAGGGCCTGCCCGGACTCCGGGACGCCGGAGGTGCCGAAGTCGCTGCGTCGTGTAGAGTCGACGGGCGCTTTCGGCGCTCGCCATGGACTTCGAGCCCTCCGAAGAGACCCGCACCATCCTGGGGATGATCGACGAGTTCCTGGAGCGGGAGCTCCTGCCGATGGAGTTCCTCTTTCTCGGCGAGCCCTTCGGGAGCCTGCTGCCGGCGCTCGAAGAGAAGCGGCGGCGGGTCAAGCAGATGGGCCTCTGGGCGCCCTGCCACCCGCGCGAGCACGGCGGCATGGGCCTGGGGCTCGTCGACTTCGCCCAGGTGTCGGAGGCGCTCGGGCGCTCGCCCCTCGGCCACTTCGTCTTCGGCTGCCAGGCCCCCGACGCTGGCAACGCCGAGATCCTGCACCTGCACGGCACCGACGAGCAGAAGCGGCGCTGGCTGGCGCCGCTGGTGGCGGGCGAGATCCGCAGCTGCTTCTCGATGACCGAGATCGAGATGCCGGGCTCGAACCCGGTCATGCTGGAGACCCGGGCCGTCGCCGACGGCGACGACTACGTCATCGACGGCCGCAAGTGGTACACGACGGCGGCCGACGGCGCCGCCTTCGCGGTGGTGATGGCGGTGACCGACCCCGAGGCGCCGCCGCACCGGCGGGCGAGCATGATCCTGGTGCCGACCGACACCCCCGGATTCGAGCGGGTGCGCAACATCTCGGTCATGGGGCACGCCGGCGAGGGCTGGGCGAGCCACGCGGAGATCGCCTACCGCGGCTGCCGGGTGCCGCGCTCGAACCGCCTCGGGCCCGAGGGACACGGCTTCGTCATCGCCCAGGAGCGGCTGGGGCCGGGGCGCATCCACCACTGCATGCGCTGGCTGGGGATCTCGAGCCGGGCGCTCGACCTGATGTGCGCCCGCGCGGCGGGCCGGCGGATCGCGCCGGACGCCACTCTGGCCGACAAGGAGATCGTCCAGGCGTGGATCGCCGAGTGCGCGGCGGAGATCGCGGCGGCGCGCGCCCTGACGCTGACGACCGCCTGGAAGATCGAGCGGCAGGGCTGGAAGGAGGCCCGGGAGGACATCTCGGCGATTAAGTTCCTGGTCGCCGCCGCCATGCAGCGGGTGATCGACCGGGCCCTCCAGGTGCACGGCGGGCTGGGGATGACCGACGACACCGTGCTCGCCTACTACTACCGGCACGAGCGGGCGGCCCGGATCTACGACGGCCCGGACGAGGTGCACAAGCTGGCGCTGGCGCGCCGCATCCTGCGCCGCTACCGGGAGCGGGAAGCCGCGGGGTGAGCGGCGGCGGGCCGGATCCGCCCCCGCCGGCCGCCGCGATCGACGGCGCGGTCGCCGTCCGCCCGGGGGAAGAGATCGACCTGGCGCGGCTCGCGACCTACCTGCGCGAAGCCCTGCCGGGGCTCGACGGTGAGCCGCGGCTGCGGCAGTTCCCGGCCGGCTTCTCCAATCTGACCTATCTCGTCGCCTTCGACGACACCGAGCTGGTGGTGCGGCGGCCGCCCTTCGGCCGCAAGCCGAGGACGGGGCACGACATGGGGCGCGAGCACGCCGTGCTCTCGGCCCTCGGTTCGGTCCGCGAGCGCTTCCCCTACGCCCCGCGGCCGCTGCTCCTGTGCGACGACGAGTCGATCCTCGGCTGCCCGTTCCTGGTGATGGAGCGCCTGACCGGCATCGTGCTGCGCCGCGATCCGCCGCCCGGGCTCGAGCTGCCGGCGGAGACCGTGGCCCGGATCTGCCGCGAGCTGGTCGACGTCCAGGTGGAGCTGCACGCCCTCGACTGGCGCGCCCTGGGGCTCGAGCGCCTCGGCCGCCCGGAGGGGTACGCCGCGCGCCAGGTGCGCGGCTGGTCCGAGCGCTACCGGCGCGCCCGCACCCCCGACGTTCCGGACTTCGAAGAGACCATGGCGTGGCTGGCCGGGAGGCTGCCGCCGGCGGCCGGGCGCGCGGCGCTCATCCACAACGACTTCAAGCTCGACAACGTGGTGCTCGAGCCCGGCTCGCTGGCGATCGCCGGGGTGCTGGACTGGGAGATGGCGACGGTGGGCGATCCGCTGATGGACCTCGGGGCGTCGCTCGCCTACTGGGTGGAGCGCGGCGACCCGCCCGCGCTGCGCGCCACCCGGATGCTGCCGACGACGCTCGGCGGGGCGCCCACCCGGGCCGAGATCGTCGAGCGCTACCTCGAGCGCTCGGGCCTCGCCTGCGACGACTTCGGGTTCTACCGCGTCTTCGGGCTGTTCCGGCTGGCGGCGATCGCGCAGCAGATCTACTACCGGTACCACCACGGCCAGAGCCGCGATCCCCGCTTCCGCGCCCTCGCCGAAGCGGTGCGGGCGCTCGACGCGGCCGCCCGCGACGAGACCTCGTCGGCCGCCCGGAGCTAGCCGGGCCTAGGGCCAGAGCCAGCCGAAGACGCCGGCGGTCAGCAGGCCGTAGACCAGGCCGTCGAGGATGTCCTTGATCGCCCGGCTCCACCTGTGGCCCAGCCAGATCGCGCCCGAGGCGTGGGCCGAGGCGTAGGCGAGGAAGGCCACGGTGCCGGCGATCCGGAAGACCTTCAGGTACTCGCTGCCGGCGCCGAGCGCCCGGCCGGTCACGTAGGCCACGAAGATCGAGACCACGATGCAGTAGATGAACCAGAGGGTCAGCTCCTTGCCCATCTTCGGCGGGCCGCTGGGCACGACGGTGACGAAGGCGTTGGGCCCCTCCTTCATCTTGGCGAGCCACTCGGGGCTCTTGCGGTCGGCTGCCGTCGCGGCGTGGGGGAAGCAGTATTCGCCCGGCGCAACGCCCTTCAGGGCCGCCCGCGCCTTCTCCTCGTCGGGCAGCTTCCGGAAGTCCGTGCGGTGGTGCGGCAGCACCATCCAGGCGATGGCGCTGGCGATGAAGACCACCACCGCCGACAGCAGGATCGGCAGCAGCAGTGCGGTGACGTATACCGGTTCCATGGGTCCCCTCCTTCGGTCGATCGGTCGGTCAGTCCGTGGCCGGAACGTAGCTCAGGTCGGCCCGGTAGGCTGCGGTGTAGGAAACCTGTCTCTCGACGACTTCCGCCAGCTTGGCGAAGATCGCGTCCCTGCCGTCCGCGCCGTACTCGCTCGTCAGGGCGGCCGCCAGGTCGCCGGTCGGCTCGTAGGCCGCCCAGTTGGCGCGCGGCAGCGACAGCACGTAGGTCGGAATGGCGCCCCCGTCGGCCCGCTGGTACCAGTAGTAGTCGGGCCAGTCGATCTTCGACAGCGCCGCGTGGATCTTGGCCGCGGTCTGCGCGAACTCGGGGCTGCGCCCGAACTTGACGTGGAAGACCAGGATCTGGGAGAGCGGCGCCGGAACCGGGAGGCCGGACTTCGCGCGGCTCCAGGCGGGCAGGAACCGGTAGAGGGCCGGCTCCTCGGCCGCGATGTAGGGGTCGAGGTTGACCGCCGAGTCCGCCTCGTCCGCCTCGGCCTGCTCGTCGAAGTCCGCCCAGCGGTGCCCGAACGAGCCGCGCAGGTATTGCCCGGCCCGCTCGCCGGTGACCACCTGCCAGGTGTGGATCGCGTGCGGGTCGCCCTGCTCGGCGTGGAATTCGTTGTGGGCTTTGAGCCCCTTCTTGAAGTCGGCGGCGGTCCCCGGGTGAAGGGTCCAGTAGGTCACCCGGGCGACGGTGCCCGGGGCGTCCTGTGCCGCGGCCGCGCCGGCGGCGAGGGCCGCCGCGGCGGCGAGGACCGCGATCGGAGCGAATCTGCGCATGCGCCTGTCCTCCCCATGAGTCGAGGGGTTCGAGTCGGGCGGCGGCCTTCCGCGGCCGCGGCCCGCGGGATCGGGAATTGGCCTGGAAATCCTAGCACGGCCGCGGGGCGATCGCGCCCCGGGAGAGCGGCCGCCGGGGGGTCCGCTAGGAAGAGCCGCGGGCGGAGAGCGGCCGCGGGCCGGTGGCGGTCCGGTCGCCGCCGAGGGCGCCGCGCTCGCGGGTGCGGCGGAACAGCTCGGGGATGGTCTCGGCGTCCACCGGACGGCTGAAAAGGAAGCCCTGGAACCTCCGCAGGTCGCCCCCGTCCCCGTCCCGTCCCTCGAGCGACTGGAGCAGCTCGAGCTGGGCCACGGTCTCGACGCCCTCGGCGATGATCCCCACCTTGAGCTTGCGCGCCATGGCCAGGATCGCGGTCACCAGGTCGCGGTCCTTGGGCCGCGAGGTGATGTTGCGCACGAAGGCGCGGTCGATCTTCACCGCGTGCATCGGCAGGTGGCGCAGACGGCTGAGCGAGGAGTGGCCGGTCCCGAAGTCGTCGATGACGATGCGCACGCCGAGCTCCGCCAGGCGGTTGACGAGCTGCTCCGACTCGTCGAGGTTCTGCAGGGCCGCGGTCTCGGTCAGCTCGAGCTCGAGCAGCGCGGGCTCGAGGCCGGTGTCGAGCAGGATCTCCCCGACCCGCTCGACGAAGTCCTCCTCCTGGAGCTGGCGGGCGGAGACGTTGACCGACACCGGCACCGGGCGCTCGCCCGCGAGCTGCCAGGCGCGGCTCTGCCGGCAGGCGGTGCGCAGGACCCACTCGCCGATCGGCACGATGAGGCCGGTGCGCTCGGCGATGGGGATGAAGTCGGCCGGCTGCATCAGGCCGAGGTCGCGCGAGCGCCAGCGCAGCAGGGCCTCGACGCCGCTGATCTCGCTCAGCCCGAGGTCCACCATCGGCTGGTAGAGGAGGTACAGCTCGCCGTCGCGCAGGGCGGTGCGCAGGCCGCGCTCGACCGCCACCCGGCGGCGATTCGCCTCCTCCATCTCCGGCGAGAAGTAGCGGAAGAGGCCGCGGCCCTGGCTCTTGGCGGAGTAGAGCGCCAGGTCGGCCTTCTGGACGAGCGTCTCGCCGGCGTCGCCGTCGCCCGGAAACAGGCTGATGCCGATGCAGGCGCTGGCGAGGATGGAATGCCCGTCCACCAGCACCGGGTTCTCGAACGAGCGCAGGATCCGGTTGACGACGATCTCGACGTCGGTCGGCTGCTGCAGGTCCTCCACCGCCAGCAGGAACTCGTCGCCGGCCATGCGGCAGACAGTGTCGGCGCCGCGCACCGAGTGCAGGAGGACGCGGGCGACCGAGCGCAGGACGGCGTCGCCGGCGGCGTGCCCGTAGGTGTCGTTGATGTCCTTGAAGCGATCCAGGTCGCAGATCAGCACCGCGAAGGAGCGGCCGCGGCGCACCGCCCGGGCGGCCGCCTGCTCGAGCCGGTCCGCGAGCAGCGAGCGGTTGGGCAGGCCGGTCAGCGGGTCGTGGGTGGCGGTGAAGCGGAGCTGCTCCTCGATCCGCTTCTGCTCGGTGACGTCGCGCAGGATCACGACCGTGCCGACGTCCTGGCCGTGCTCGTCGCGGATCACCGAGTGGGTGACCTGGATCGGGGTCGGCCGGCCGCGGCCGCCGGCGATCCCCAGCTCGAGCGGCCGCCGCTCGCCGGCCTCGACGAGCTCCAGGATGGCCGCCGCCGGCTCGGCGCCGACGACCGCCGACAGCTGGGCGCCCGCGGCCGCGGCCTCCTCGACTCCCAGCAGCCGCTCGCCGGCCTGGTTGACCTTGACCACGCGCCGCCCCCGGTCGAGCAGCAGGACCGCGTCCGCGATCGTGCGCAGGATGTCCTCGGCGACGGCCGAGGGCGAGGCCAGCAGCGAATCGTCGCCGGCGGCGAGCCGCCGCAGCGCCAGCACCCAGACGATCGCGAAGACGTGCGGGATCTCGGGCGCCGCCCGAATCCCCAGCCACGGCAGGGCGAAGCCGGAGGCGAGCACCAGGGCGAGGGTCGAGAGCCCGGTCCAGACGACGCGCCGCGCCTGCGCCCGCTTGGAGAGCAGCTCGACCCGCCGCCCCCACCGGAAGACCACGGCCAGCGCGGCGCAGACGAAGCCGGCGAAGAAGACGAGATAGGCGCCGCTGGCTGCGGAGAGCCCGCCGGAAACCGTCGCCCAGCCCCAGTCCGAGCGCTCGAAGCCCGCCACCCCGATCGACTCGGGGGCGCGCGCCCCGGCGGCGAAGAACCAGATCCCCGGCAGGTAGAGCGCCGCGTGGAGCCGGCGCCTCGCGGGCGCCGAGGGCCTCGCCGTCACCAGCAGCGCCAGGTGGAGCAGCAGGCAGGGGGCGAGGGTGCGGCCCGCCAGCGAGATCCGGAACCAGAGCCAGACCCGGTCGTCGGGGGCGCTGGGCAGCATCGTGGCGGCGAACGACCACAGCGCCAGCGCCAGGCAGAGCCCGAAGTAGGCCCGGTTCCGCGCCCGTCCGGGGTCCCGCGTCAGGACCCCGAGGCCGTGGCGCGCAACGGAGAGCGTCACGAGCGCCGAAAGCAGCGACAGGAGGAGGAGTTGCGTCAGCATGACCTCGCGGGCGGCCGGAGGGGCGGCCGCCGCGCGTCGAGGCTAGCCGGATCGGCCGCGCCGGGCGATGGAATGCTTCACAGGCCCGGCGGGCCCGCGCTCGGGCTGGCGTCCGCCTTGGACGCCACCGCGACGAGGTTCTTGCCGCGCACGACCTCGCTCTTCAAGTGCAGCGTGCGGCGGTAGAGCGTGCGAAAGAGCCACCACAAGAGGCGGTCGAAGACCATCCTCGGCAGCCACCGCGGGTCCTCGGCGAAGGCCCCCTCGATCTTCTCGACCTCGAGGCCGCTCATCCGCAGCACCTGGCCCAGGGTCTCCTTGCTGAACCCGACCTCGTGGGTGAAGTCGACGTAGCGGGTGCGCAGATTCAGCGGATTGCTCATGTTCGGCACCCGCAGGACGAGCCGGCCGCCCGGGCGCAGCCGGGCCGCGGCGGCGCGCAGGACCGGAAGGACCTCGCCCTTGGGCAGGTGCTCGAGGACGTCGCTCATCACGATCGCCGCGAAGCCGCCGCCCCCGCGTTCGAGGTACTCGCGGGCCTCGGCGCGCTCCACCTGGGAAAAGCCCAGCTCGTGGCAGAAGGCGACCTGCTGGGCGGAGACGTCGATCCCCGAGACCTCGCGGTAGCCGAGGTCGCGGCAGCAGAGCAGAAAGGCGCCGACGCCGCAGCCGATCTCGAGGATGGGGGCGCTCCGATCGGCCGGCAGGTGCGCGCCGAGCTCCCGCGCGAAGGCCCGGGCCGACCGCTCGAGGCCCTCGGGCGACAGGTCGTTGCGGGCCGCGAAGGTCGTCGTCAGGTAGGCGTCGTACAGCTCCTGCCGCGTTGGCTCGGACATACTCCCTTTCGGGACAAGTGTAGGCCAAGGCGCCCGCCCGGCGGCAACCCTGCTACGATCCGGCGAGGGTGGGAATCGAACCCTCGCGACAGGGCCCAGGCTCCGCGGGCGACAGGCCCCGCCTCTTCGAGAGCGCGGAGAAGGCGACTCCCGCCACCGGCGCGAGGCTCGGCGGGCTGCGCTTCCTCGGCGCCCTGGCCCGCCAGCACCGGCGGAGCGTCTCGCTCTCCTTCGGCCTCAATCTGACGGCGGCGCTCTTCGAGAGCAGCACCATCGGCATCCTGGTGCTGGCGCTCGAGGTTCTCGCCGGCGACGCGTCGGCGGCGTCGGCGGCGGCCCTGCCGGCCGTCGGCCCGTGGCTCGCCGAGCTCGGCGGCCGCTTCGGTCAGGACGGCCTGTTTCTCGTTCTCGTCGGGCTCGCGGTGGCGACGCAGCTCGGCGTGAGCGGTCTCGAGTTCTCGAGCCGGGCGGCGACCGCGCGCCTGCAGGCGGAGGTCGAGGGGGACCTGCGCAGCCGCATCTTCCGGCAGCTCATGTCGATGAGCTACGGCCAGGTGATGCGGCACCGGGTGGGCGAGCTGGCCGCCTACAACGACCACGTCAACTACGTCGGGCACGTCATCCAGCTCCTCAACCTGATCGCGGCCCAGCTCATCATGATGGTCGCCTATCTGGCGATCCTGCTGTGGCTCTCGTGGCCGCTGACGATCGGCGCGCTGGCCGCGGCGCTGGTGCTCTCGGCGGCGCTGCGGCGCATCATCCGCCGGATCCGGGAGCTCGGGCGCCGCTTCACCCAGGCGGGGATCTCGCTCAGCGCCCGCACGGTCGAGTTCCTGCGCGGGATCCGCCTGGTGCGCACCTTCGGGCGCGAGGAGCTCGCGATCCGCCTGGTGGAGGACGCCATCTACGACGGGGTCGAGCACCGGCGGCGCGGGCTCACCTGGAACGCCGCGATCGGGCCGCTGGCCGACGCCCTCACCGTCCTCGGCGTCGGGGTCTTCCTGGTCGGCGGCTACCTGTTCCTCTACGACGGCCGACCGGCGGCGCTGCCGCGGCTGATCGGGTTCCTCTTCGTGCTCTACCGGCTGCTGCCGCGGATCAAGTTCGTCAACGACCGGCTCGGCCACGTCAACAGCCATTGGGAGTTCGTGCGCCGGGTCGAGGCCGTGCTGCGCACCGACGACAAGGAGCTGGAGAAGGAGGGGGGGCGGCCGTTCCCGGGGCTCGCGCGCGGGGTCGAGTACCGCAGCGTGAGCCTGCGCTACGTGGACGCGAGCGACTGGGCGCTGCGCGACGTCTCCTTCTCGCTGCCGCGCGGCGCCGTCGTCGGCCTGGTGGGGGAGTCGGGCGCCGGCAAGTCGAGCGTCGCCGACCTGCTGCTGGGGCTCTACCGGCCGACCGCGGGCACGATCGAGGTGGACGGGGTCGATCTCCAGGAGATCGACTGGAGCGACTGGCGCCGGCACCTCGGCATCGTCAGCCAGGAGGCCTTCATCTTCCACGCCAGCGCCCGCGAGAACATCGCCTTCGGCCGCTTCGACGCCGGCGCCGAGGAGGTCGAGGCGGCCACGCGGGCGGCCGACGCCCACGAGTTCATCACCCGGCTGGCCGAGGGCTACGACACGATCCTGGGCGACCAGGGCTACCGGCTGTCGGCGGGGCAGCGGCAGCGCATCGCCCTGGCGCGGGCGATCCTGCGCGATCCGGAGATCCTCGTCCTCGACGAGGCCACAAGCCAGCTCGACAGCCGCTCGGAGCGCGAGATCCAGCGCTCGCTGGCGCGGATCGGCGGCGAGCGCACGGTGCTGATCATCGCGCACCGGCTCTCGACCCTGGTCGGCGCCGACCAGATCCTGGTGCTCGAGGGGGGGCGCCTGGTGGAGCGCGGGAGGCACGACGAGCTGCTCGCCGCCGGCGGCCGCTACGCCGAGCTCTGGCGGCTCCAGTCCCTCGAGGAGCCCGAGGAGGAGAGGGCGCGGCCGCCGGCGGAGGCGAAAGATGGCTGAAGATGGCTGAAGAGCCGGCCGGCCCGGGGCGCGTCCTCTGGGAGCCGCCGAGGGCGTGGGCCGAGGCCAGCAACCTCGCCGCCTTCATGCGCTGGCTCGCGGAGCGCCGCGGCCTCGACTTCGACGGCTACGCCGAGCTCTGGCGCTGGTCGGTCGAGCGCCTCGAGGACTTCTGGGGGGCGCTCGCCGAGTACTTCGAGGTCCGCTTCGACGCGCCGCCGGAGCGGGTGCTGGCCTCGCGGGCGATGCCGGGGGCGCGCTGGTTCGAGGGGGCGCGGCTGAACTACGCGGAGCACGCCCTGCGGCGTCCCGACGAGCGGCCGGCGCTGGTCTACCGCTCCGAGGACGGCGGCCGCGAGGCGCTCACCCGGGCCGAGGTGGCGGCGCGGGTGGCGCGGGCGCGGGCCGGGCTCCGGCGGCTGGGGGTC
>JBFJMD010000065.1:0-9715 GCA_041634115.1 Thermoanaerobaculia bacterium
CGGCCAGGCGGGGGCAGGGAGCCCGGGCCCGGCAGGAGATCTCGACTTTCAGGAAGTGGAAGCCGCCTTCGAATGGGCGCTGCCGCAATTCGACGGCCGATTCTCGCTCTTCGCCGAGGTACCGCTACGCTGGATCGACGTCTCGGTCCCCGCGGACTTGGTGGCGCTCGGGCTGCCCGGTCCCAAGGTCAGCGAGTCGGGCCTTGGCGACTTGCGGCTGGGCTTCAAGTGGGCGCTGGCGGCGACGGAGAAGCGGTTCTGGACGCTGCAGCTCCGCGCCTATCTGCCGACCGGCGACGCGAAGGACGGACTGGGGACCGACCACGCCTCGATCGAGCCCGGGGTCCTCGCCTACCGCGAATGGGGGCGGTGGAGCCTGCAGGCCGAGCTGCGACTCTGGCTGCCGCTCGACGGATCCCCGGACCCGGTGACGATCGTTCCCGACACGAGCGTGCTGGTGAACGGCACCCGCAGCGTCCTCGTAGCCGACGATCCGGTGGACAACGACGATTTCGCCGGCGAGGTCGTGCGCGCCGGAATCGGGATCTCGCGCGAGTACTCGCTCGCCGCTGGGATCAAGCTGGCGCCGGTCGTCGAAGTGGTCGGTTGGGAGGTTCTGGACGGCTTTGCCACCCCGCCGGTCGGGGTTCCGCCGGAGGAGGCCGCGGCCACCATCCTCAATCTGAAGGTGGGACTGCGGATCACGGGCCGCGGGGGACGCTCGATCTACGCCGGCTACGGCAAGGCGCTGACCGACGATCTCTGGTACGACGCGATCTGGCGCTTCGAGTACCGCCAGCCGCTCGCCTGGCGCTGAGCGGGGGAGGCGCCGCCGCCGCGCGCCTCCGGGACGCCGAGCTCTAGCCTTCCACCACCGCTTTCTCCCGCAGCTTGTCGGCGGCGGGGGAGAGCGGGGCGTGGGTCAGGATCTTGTGGATGCGGTCGAGCGCCTTGGCGTGGTCGCCGACGGTCTGGTAGAGGACGAGCTCGCCGTAGAGGTTGTCCGCCAGGCCGTTGAGCCGCCGGCCGACGGCGTCGGCGTAGTCCCCCTCCGGGTACTCCTTCAGATACTGGGCGCCGTTGGCGATCTCCTTGTAGCTCGAGGCCAGCGACGCCAGCCGCTTCTCGGCGCGCTCGCCGAGCTCCGGGTCGCCCTCCTGGTAGGCGAGCTCCTGGAGCGGCGCCAGCTTGTCGAGCACCCCGGCCAGGCTCTGTAGACCCCGCCGCGCCACCCGGCCGGGCTCGTCGTCGGGCGCCAGCCGCCAGGCCTTCAGGTACTGCTTGACGGCCTCGGCCGGGCGCCCGAGGCGGCTGTAGGCGTCGCCCAGCAGCAGCGCCACCCGCGGCTGCTCCGGCGCCTCCGGGTAGTTCTTCTGGAAGGTCTCGAGGAAGTCGGTCTCGTAGACGCCGCCGGCCAGCACCTCGGCCGCCTGCGGGTAGAGCTTCTCGAGCCGCCCCCGGAAGTCGGCGATCTCCTCGTCGAGGGTGGCGAGCAGGCGCGATTCGGGGTCGAGCTCGCGCACGATCCGGGCCTCGGCATCGTAGAGCTCGGCGAGCCGGCCGTAGGCCCTCGACAGCAGCGGCTTTTCGAGCTCCTCGTCCCGGGCCGCGCGCAGCCGCTCGAGGCGCAGCCGGTCGGCCGCCTCCCCCTTCGGCCAGGCGGTGAGCGCCGCGGCCTTGAGCAGGTCGGAGATCCGGTCGGGGCCCTCGGGCCCCTTCTCCTTGCGCAGCCGCGGCGGCGGCTTGTAGGCGAGCAGCACCTCCTGGGTCTTCGTCCGGTAGGCGTCGGCCGGGACGGGCTCGGCGATCGCCAGCGCCTCGGCCCGCACGTCGGCCGCCCGGACGCGGTGGTCGAAGAAGGGGTGGGTGCGCCAGTAGCCGTACTCCTTCGAGTCCGGCAGCCGCTCGCGCATCAGGTCCATGAGCGCGCCGGTGCCGGCCGGGTCGAAGCCGGCCGCGGCGGCGAGCCGCTGCCCCTCCTCGTCGGCCTGGTCCTCGAACTCGCGGCTGTAGCTGCGCAGCAGCAGCTCGCCGATGACGATCCCGGCGGCGGCGGTGCCCATGATCCGGTCCCCGGCCGGGTCGTCGGTGCGGCCGTAGGCATCGGGGACGCCGCCCGGCTTGCGCGAGTTGTCTGCGGTGACGATCACCCCGATGAGCGCCGCCTGGCTCAAGACGTTGAGCAGCGTCGCGCGGCGCTGGATCTTCAGCCCGTGCTCGTGGACCACGTGCGCGATCTCGTGGCCGAGAAGGCCCGCCAGCATGTCGTCGGAAAGGCCCAGGTCGAGCATGCCGCGGGTGAGGAAGATGTGGCCGCCGGGCAGCGCGAAGGCGTTCGGGACCGGCATCTCCACCAGGTAGAAGCTGAACGGGAACTTGCGGAAGCTCGACTCCTGGGCGATCCGGTAGCCGATGTCGGCCATCCGCCGCAGCTCGTCGGGATCGTCCCAGGCGCCGTAGAACTCGACCGCCTTCTCGGCCGCCTCGAGGCTCTTGCCGAAGAGGTCGGGGTTCGAGATCTCCTGCGGCGAGGCCGGCCGGGCGCCGAGGGGGACGAG
This sequence comes from Thermoanaerobaculia bacterium, assembly GCA_041634115.1. Taxonomy (GTDB): domain Bacteria; phylum Acidobacteriota; class Thermoanaerobaculia; order Multivoradales; family JAHEKO01; genus JBFJMD01. Next base: position 2,559 of record JBFJMD010000065.1, read on the forward strand.
GAGAAGCGCCGCCAGGGCGACGCCGGAGAGACGCCTCATGCGAAAAGACCTTAGCAGGAACCGTGCCGCCGGAACCGCGCCGGCGGCCGGGCGGCTCAGGGCCGGTCCGCCGGCGCCTGCGGAGGCAGCGTCGGCGGCGCCGGCACGGCGCCCGGCAGCAGCGAGCGGGGCTGCAGGATGCCGCCGGAGATGATCAGCCGGATCCCCTCCTCGACCGAGATCGGCAGGTCGATCGCCCGGTCGCGGGGCAGCACCAGCAGGTAGCCGCTGGTGGGGTTCGGGGTCGTCGGCAGGAAGAGCAGCAGGGAGTCGGCGGTGCGCGGGTGGACGGAGGGCCAGCGGGCGTTGCCGGTGACGAAGGCGAGCGCGTAGGTGTCCTCCATCGGGTACTCGATCAGCACCACCCGCTTGAAGGCCTCGTTCTGGTCGAGCGACAGCGACTCGAGCACTCCCTTGGTCGCCGAATAGACCGATTTGGCGACCGGGATCCTGCCGATCAGGCGCTCGAACGCCTGGATCAGCCGGCTGCCGAAGACGTTGGTGGAGAGCCAGCCGAGGACGAAGATGACGAGGATGGTGAGGACGAATCCGAGCCCCGGAATCCGCACGCCCGGCAGGTAGATCCCGATCACCCGGTCGATCACCGGCGCGAAGATGCCGTCCATCACCTGGAAGAGCTTGACCAGGATGAAGGCGGTGAGCGCGACCGGAATCAGCGTCACCAGGCCCGTGAAGAGCAGGCGCCGCATCCGCACCCGCCAGGGCGGCCGGGTGACCTCGGCGGTCGGATCGAGCAGCGGATCGGAGGTCACGCGCGAAGCGTATCAAGGCGCCCCGTGATATTTTCGCCGCGATGCCCGAGCTGCTCGTCGAGGTCCCCACCGCCCGCCGGTCCATGGCCGAGATCCGCCCGGCGCTCGACGCGGCCCTCGAGAGGCTCACCTGGGTCGCGCGGCGCTGGGAGGACGACGTGCTCCACATCCGGGGGCCGGGTGCGCGCGGCACCGTCGAGCTCGCCGAGGGCAAGCTCGTGGCGCGGGCGCGCCTGGGGCCGCCGGCCAGCTTCGTGCGCGCGACGATCGAGGAGATGATGAGAAGCGGACTGGTGGAAGCCGCCGGAGCCGCCCCGGCCGCCGGCGCCTAGCCTGGCCGCATCGAACGGACCCACCGACCACCCGCCCGAGAGCGGGCGGCCGCCCGACCCGCCGCCGGAGAAAGGAAGAGCGAATGTCCCAGACAGAGAGCCAGAGCCGCGCGGCGGCTTCCCTGCCGCCGCCGAACGAAGCCGGGGTCGGCGAGGAGATCCGCGAGCGCGCCGACAGCGTCTGGACCCGCGGCGAGGGCGCCGCGCCGGCGATCGCGCGCATCGCCACCAACGGCCTCAAGGGGCCGGGCGGCCGCGTCGCCATCGTCGACGGCTGCCGCACGCCGTTCGCCAAGGCGGGGACCGACCTGCGCGACATGGACGTCGTCGATCTCGCCGGGGCGGCCGCCGCCGAGCTGGTGTCGCGCAGCGCCCTCGACGCGGAGGAGATCGACCTCTCGGTCTTCGGCGTCGTGGTGCCGGCACTGCACGCCCCCAACCTGGGGCGGGAGGTCGTCTTCCGGGCGTCGCTGCCGATGACGATCCCGGGCACGACCGTGAACCTGGCCTGCGCCTCCGCCAACCGCGCGATCACCACCGCCGCCGAGGCCATCCTGACCGGCCAGATCGACGTGGCGCTGGCCGGCGGCGCCGAGTCGCTGTCCAACGTGCCGATCCAGGTGTCGAAGGCCGCCTCCCGCCGCCTGATGGAGCTCGCCAAGGCGAAGTCGGTGGGACAGAAGCTGGGCGTCGTCTCCAAGGTGCGGCCGCGCGACCTGGTGCCCGTGCCGCCGGCGATCGCCGAGTACTCGACCGGCCTCACGATGGGCCAGTCCTGCGAGAAGATGGCCAAGGAGAACGGGGTCTCGCGGCGGGCGCAGGACGAGATCGCCCTGATGTCCCACCAGCGGGCGGCGGCGGCGGCGGCCGAGGGGCGCTTCGAGGGCCAGCTCGTCACCGTCTTTCCGCCGCCGCGCTACGACCGCGCGGTGGGCGCCGACAACGGGGTCCGCGACGATTCCAGCCTCGAGGCGCTGGCCGGCCTGCGGCCGGTCTTCGACCGCCGCTACGGCACCCTCACCGCGGGCAACTCGAGCCCGATCACCGACGGCGGCTCGGCGGTGCTCTTGATGAGCGAGGAGAAGGCGAAGGCCCTGGGCTACGAGCCGCTCGGCTACGTGCGCTCGTGGGCGTACGCCTCGCTCGATCCGGGCAGCCAGCTCCTCCAGGGGCCGGCCTACGCCGCGCCCGCGGCCCTCGACCGCGCCGGTCTGAAGCTCGCGGACGTGGACCTGGTCGAGATGCACGAGGCCTTCGCCGCCCAGGTGGTCTCCAACATGAAGGCCTTCGCCTCGCGCCGGTTCGCGCGCGACGAACTGGGCCGCTCCGAGCCGGTCGGCGAGATCGACTTCGAGCGCTTCAACGTCAACGGCGGCTCGATCGCGATCGGCCATCCCTTCGGCGCCACCGGCGGCCGGGTGACGATGCAGCTGCTGTTCGAGCTGCGGCGGCGCGGCGCCAACCTGGGGCTGATGACGGTCTGCGCGGCCGGCGGCGTCGGCTTCTCCATGGTCGTGGAGCGCGAGTAGCTCCGCGGTCCGGCCGGCGTGAGCTGCGCACCCCTCGACGGGGTCCTGGTCGTCGATCTCACCCGGCTTCTGCCGGGGCCGCTCGCCGCCCGCATCCTCCGCGACCTGGGGGCGCGGGTCGTCAAGATCGAGGAGCCCGAGATCGGCGACCCGGTGCGCCACGCGCCGCCGTCGCGCGGCGGCGTCGGGACCCTCGCCGCGATCCTCCTGGCCGGCCTCGAGAGCGTCGCCCTCGACCTCGAGCGAGAGCCGGCGCGGGAGGTCCTCGTCCGGCTGCTCGAGCGCGCGGACGTCCTGCTCGAGAGCTTCCGCCCCGGCCGCCTCGGCCGCTTCGGGCTGGCGCCGGAGGTCCTCGCCGAGCGCTTCCCGCGCCTCGTCGTCTGCTCGGTCTCCGGCTGGGGGCAGGCGGGTCCGCACGCGCACCGCGCCGGACACGACTTGACGTACCAGGCGGTGGCCGGCGCCCTCGCGGCCACCGGCCGCATGCCGAACGCCCCGGTCGCCGATCTCGTGGGCGCCTGGAGCGTGGCCGCGGCGGTGCTCGCGGCGCTGGTCGAGCGCGGGCGCACCGGTCGCGGGGCCCGGATCGACGCGGCGCTGCTCGACGCCGGCGGGCACGCGGCGCTGACGGCGCTGGCGGTCGAGGCCGAGCGGCCGCGCGAGGTCGGCGAGCCGCTGCCGCTGACCGGCGCCTGGCCCTGCTACAAGCTCTACCGCGCGGGCGACGGCGGCCGGGTGGCGATCGCCGCCCTGGAGCCCCGGTTCTGGAAGCGCTTCTGCCGCGCGGTCGGACGCCGCGACCTCGCCGGCCTCCAGTACGAGCGCGATCCCGAGGCCCATCGCAAAGTGGCCGCGGTCTTCGCCGAGCGGGGCGCCGCCGCATGGGGGCGGCTCTTCGCCGAGCACGACCTGCCGGCCGAGGCGGTGCTCTCGCTCGGCCAGGCGGCGGGCCATCCGCAGGTGCGAGAGCGCGGCCTGGTCGCCGCGACCGGCGCGGCCGGCGCGCCGATCGGCTTTCCGGCCCTCTTCGACGGAGCGCGACCGCGGGCCGGCGGCGACGTGCCGGCGGTGGGAGCCGACACCGGCCGGCTGCTCGAGGAGCTGGGGCTCGAGGAGGCGCGGCTCTCCCGCCGCGCGCGGCGGCGGCTGGGGATCGGGCCGCGGCTCGGCTGGCGGCGGCTGCTCGCGCGGTGGAGCGTCGCCGGCGGACCCCGCCCCTGAGGGCGGGAAGGGCGCTCAGCCGGAAGCCGGGTCGGTCCCTCGCCCCACCACGACGAGCGTCAGGTCGTCGTGCAGCGGCATCGTGCCCACGTGGCGGTCGAAGGCGGCGAGCGCCCGCTCCAGGACGGCCGCGGGCGGGCCGCCGCCGGCGAGGAGCTCGGCCAGGCGGCGAAAGCCGAAGGCGACCCGCTCCGCCTCTCCGAGGGCCTCCGGCAGCCCGTCGGAGTAGAGCGCCAGGAGCTCGCCGGGACCGATCGTGGTGCTCGCCGCCTCGATCTCCAGGCGCTCCCGGATCCCCAGCGGCAGGCCGCCGCTGCCCAGCTCCTCGATCTCGCCGCCCCGCCGGCGCAGCAGCGGAAAGGGGTGGCCGGCGCAGACGTAGTCGAGCCGCCCGGTCGCCGGGTCGAGCAGGCCGTAGAAGACGGTCATGAAGGCGCGGCGGTCGCCGGTCCGGTAGAGCGCCCGGTTGAGCAGCGTCGCGACCCGCAGCGGCGCCGGGTCGAGGTCGACGGCGGTCTTCAGGGTCGCGTTGGCGATCGCCATGAGCAGCCCCGCGGCGATGCCGTGCCCGCTCGCGTCCCCCACCACCAGCGCCAGCCGCCCGTCGGCCAGCGGCTGGAAGTCGTAGTAGTCGCCGCCCACCTCGTTCGCGGTGCGGTAGGAGTGGGCGAACTCCCAGCCCGGCAGCTCGGGCGCGGTCCCCGGCAGCAGCTCGCGCTGGAGCTGCCGCGCCACCTCCAGCTCGTCGCGGACGCGCACCCGGTCCACCAGCTCGACGATCAGCAGGTAGACCAGGGCGGCGACGCTGGGCAGGAACCAGAAGACCGCGCTGCCGATCTCGATCGTCACGCCGCTCGCCGGCAGCCGCGCGATCTGGATGTCGAGGATTCCCAGGAATGCGGTGACCAGCGCGAACGCGAAGAGCAGGCGACGGGCGGGGGAGAGCTTGGCCGAGATCGCGAGAAAGAGCACCTTGGCGCGGTGGAGGACGACGCGGAAGCCCTTTTCGGGCTCCGCGCCGGCGGGGCGGTCGCGGGCCAGCACCTCCCAGGCCGCCGAGGCGTCCTCGTCGAAGAGGCGCTTCAGGTCGCGGACGTTCAGGCCCGAGGTGTACTCGCGGACGAACTCCCGGGTCTGCTCGACGTAGTCCTGCGCCTTGCTCATGCCGATGGTCCGCGCCGGTCCGGCCGCCGATCGCGGCCGCCGCCTCTTGTACGCTCGCGGAGCGCGCGAGTTCGGCCGTCGCCGCCTTGACCGTCTCCGGAGGCCCGGTTAGATTGATGATACCGGTCGGAGGGGCGGTGTCGCCGCACTGGAAAGTCGGTGAAGGATGCAGCCTAGAGCCAGATGGGCGGGGGTTCCGGGGGCGAGCCGCCGGCCGCGCGCCGTCGCCGGGATGGCGCCGCTCGCCACCCTCGCGGGGCTCGCAGGGCTCGCGGCCGTCGCCCTCGTCTCCGCCGGTTGCTCGGTCCGCGGCCTGGCGATCAACGCGCTCGCCAAGTCGCTGGCGGCGAGCGGCGACGTCTTCGCCTCGGACGGCGACCCGGAGCTGGTGCGCCAGGCGACCCCCTTCGCCCTCAAGACGACGGAGGCGCTGCTGGCGGAGCGGCCCGAGCACCCCGGCCTGCTGCTGGCGGCCTGCAAGGGCTTCGTGCAGTTCGCGTACGCCTTCGTGCAGGTCGACGCGGAGATGCTGCGCGACGACGACTACGAGGCCTCCGAGGCCGGCCTGGAGCGGGCGCTCCGGCTCTACCTCCGCGGCCGCGACTACTGTCTGCGCGCCCTCGACCTGGAGAGCCCCGGCGTCAGGCGGCGGCTGGAGATCGAGCCCGAGGGGGCGCTCGCCGGGCTCGGCCGCGAGGAGACGGCCCTGCTCTACTGGAGCGGCGCCGCCTGGGGGGCGGCGATCTCGGTCGGCAAGGACCGGCCGGAGATCACCGTCGACCTGCCCGCGGTGCGGGCGCTGGTCGGCCGCACGCTCGAGCTGGAAGAGGGCTTCGACCGCGGCTCCGCCCACGAGGTGATGATGGCGCTCGAGGCGCTGCCGCGGACGATGGGCGGGTCGCCCGAGCGCGCCCGCGAGCACTTCGAGCGCGCGGTCGAGCTCTCCGGCGGCGTCCGCGCCAGCCCCTTCGTCGGCTTCGCCGAGAGCGTCTCGGTGCCGGCGCAGGACCGCCGCGAGTTCGAGGAGCTGCTGGAGCGGGCGCTGGCGGTGGATCCGGACGCCCGTCCCTCCGAGCGGCTGGCGAACCTGATCGCCCAGAAGCGGGCGCGCTTCCTGCTCGGCCGCGTGGACCACCTCTTCCTGTCGGACGGGCTCGAGCCGGAGGCGCCGGGGTCGGCGGGCGCCGGCGCGGAGGGCGGCGCGTGAGCGGGCGGCGGCCGCTCGTCGGCGCCGCGCTGGCGGCGGGGCTCGCGCTGCTGGCGCTTTCGGCCGCGGCCGCCCCGGCGGCGGCCGAGACCGTGATCAAGCTCGCCACGCTCGTCCCCGACGGCTCGGTCTGGGACAAGGCGCTGCGGCGGATGGGCGCCGAGTGGAGCCGCGCCACCTCGGGGCGGGTGGCGCTGCGGGTCTACCCGGGCGGGGTCGCCGGCGATGAGCCGGACGTCATCCGCAAGATGCGGATCGGCCAGATCCACGCCGGCACGATCACCATCTCCGGGCTCTCCGAGATCGACCCCGCCTTTCGGGTGCTCGGCATCCCGCTCTTCTACGACTCCTACGGGGAGCTGTTCGAGGTGCTCGAGCGTCTCGAGCCGACCTTCGCCGAGAAGCTGCGCGGCAAGGGCTTCGAGCTGGTGCACTGGGGCCACGCCGGCTGGGTGCGCCTGTTTTCGGCGAAGCCGATCGGGACGATCGACGAGCTCAAGGCCCTCAAGATCTTCGTCTGGGCGGGCGAGGACGAGACGGTGCAGTGGTGGGTGAGGAACGGCTACAAGCCGGTGGCGCTGGCGGCGACCGACATCATGACCGGTCTGCAGACCGGCATGATCGAGGTGCTGCCGACGACGCCGCTCGCCGCCCTCTCCCTGCAGTGGTTCCGCCAGACCCCGTACATGAGCGAGCTCGGGCTGGCGCCGCTGGTGGGCGCGACGATCGTGACCCGCCGGGCGTGGGAGAAGATCTCGGAGGAGGACCGCGCGGCGATCCGGGCGGCGGCGCGGAAGCTGGAAGCGGACCTCGAGCGGGAGATCCCCAGCCAGGACGAGACCGCGATCCGCGAGATGCGCAGCCGCGGGCTCGAGGTGGTGCCCACCGCCGA
>JBFJMD010000066.1:0-9597 GCA_041634115.1 Thermoanaerobaculia bacterium
CCCGGTGGAGTTCATGGCGGCGATGCTGACCTCCGAGATGTCCTCGAAGGACAACGTCGCCAAGTACATCGGCGAGTGCGGCCATATGGGCGTCCCGGTGCTGCCGCCCGACGTCAACCAGAGCAACTGGTCGTTCACGGTCGTCGAGCGCACCATCCGCTTCGGGCTCGGCGCCGTCAAGGGGGTGGGGGAGTCGGCGGTCGAGGCCATCCTCGACGCCCGCGGCCGGCTGGGCCGCTTCTCGAGCCTGACCGAGTTCGCCCGGGAGGTGGACCCGCGCGCCGTCAACCACAAGGTCTTCGAGTGCCTGATCAAGGCCGGCTGCTTCGACAGCCTCGGCCCGCACCGCGCCGCGCTCATGGCCTCGCTCGACCGGATTCTGGACTTCGCGCAGAACCGGCGGCGCGAGATCGAGGAGGGGCAGGGCTCGCTCTTCGGGGCGTCGGCCGTCCCCGAGCCGGAGCCGGATCCCGCCGCCGTCGCCTGGAGCGAGCGCGAGCGGCTGCGCTACGAGAAAGAGGTGCTGAGCTTCTATCTGACCGGCAACCCGCTCACCGAGCTGCGCGAGAAGCTCGCGAGCCTCACCACCCACTCGACGGCCGACCTCGACGGCGACGCCAACGGCTCGCTGGTGGTCGGCGGCGTCGTCACCCGGCTGCGCCGCAACAAGATCCGCAGCGGCCGCAACGCCGGCAGGATGATGGGACGCTTCGTGCTCGAGGACCTCCAGGGCTCGGTGCCGGTCGCGGTCTTCTCCGACAAGCTCCAGCAGTTCGGTCACCTGCTGGAGGACGAGGCGATCGTCCTGGTGAAGGGAAGCCTGCGCAGCCGCGGCGGCGACGCCGAGCTCACGGCGGAGGAGATCACGCCCCTGGAGACCGAGACCGAAAAGCTCGTCGACCAGATCGAGCTCCGGATCCGCGGCGACCTTTCGACCCGGGAGATGCTCGAGCTGCGCGACTGCCTCATCGAGCACCGCGGCGACACCCCCGTCAGCCTGGAGCTGGCGCTCGAGGACCGCACGGTGAAGATCCGGCCCGGCGACCGATTCAAGGTCGCCGCCGGCCCCGAGCTCGATCGCTCCGTGGAGTCGATCGTCGGTCCCGGCAGCGTGCGCCGAGAGTACCGCTCGCCGCCGACCTGATCCGTCCGATGGCCGTGATGGCAGAGCCCCGCCCGGCGACGGCCCCCGACCTGCCGCGGCTCCTCGAGCGCGGACTCGGGAACGAAGCGCGGAGGGCGCTCGCGACGGCGGCCCGGCTCGCCGAAGAGCTCGGCGTCTCGCTCCACCTCGTGGGCGGACCCGTGCGCGACCTGCTCCTGGGCCGCTCGCCGCTCGACCTCGACCTCACGGTCTCGCCGCAAGCGGGTCTCGCGCGCGAGCGCCCGGTCGGGAGCGAGGCGGGCGGCGCCGCGCGCTTCGCCCGCCGGCTGGCGGCGGAGCTGGGCGGCGAGGCGGCGAGCGACGAGCGCTTCCCGACCGCCCGCGTGCGCTTTTCCTCGGGGCCCGCGATCGACGTTGCCGGGGCGCGTAGCGAGACCTACCCGGCGCCGGGTGCCCTCCCCGCCGTCTTCCCGGCGGGCCTCGCCGCGGACCTGGCACGTCGCGATTTCACCGTCAACGCCCTGGCGGTGCGCCTGGCGCCGCCGCCGGCGCCGGTCCTGGTCGATCCGGCCGCGGGCCTCCCCGACCTCGCGGCGCGACGGCTCCGCACCCTCCACGGCGGCTCCTTCCGGGACGACCCCACCCGCATCCTGCGCGGCGCCCGTCTGGCCGCGCGGCTCGGCTTCCGCTTCGCGGCGGAGACCGAGCGCGAGGCACGGGAGGCCGCGGCCGGCGGCGCCTTCGCGACCCTCTCCGGGGACCGCCTGCGGGCGGAGCTGGCGCTGCTCCTCGCCGAGGAGGGCGCGGTCGCCGCCCTCGAGCTGCTGGAGGAGCTCGGCGCGCTGGATGCGATCCTCCCCGGGACCGCGCTCGACGGCCCCGCCCGCCGGCTGCTCGAATCGGTCCCGAAGGCCGCGGTCTGGGCGAGCGAGCGCGCCAGGCCGCCCCTCCGCCTCGAGCTCTGGAGGCTCCGCCTGCTGGCCCTCGTCGGCCGGCTCGGCCGGGAGGCGGCGGCGCGCGCCGCCGAGCAGCTCGGCCTCGAAGGGGGCGAGCGGGAGCTCGTCGCCGGCTGCGGCGAGCGTCTCGACCGGGCCCGCGCCCGCCTCGCTCGCGGGAGGCCGGCGCCGCACGAGGCGAGCGCGGCGCTCGCCCCGCTCGGCGCCGAGGAGCTGGTTCTGCTCACCGCCGAGGGGGGAGCCGCCGGCGACTGGGCGCGCCGCGAGCTCGCCGAGCTGCGCTCCTTCGCGCTCGCGATCGGCGGCCGCGACCTCGTCGCGCGCGGTCACCCGCCGGGGCCGGCGATCGGCCGCGCCTTGGCGGCTACCCGCGCGGCGCGGCTCGACGGCGCGATCGGCGAGGGCGAGGAGCTGGAGTTCGCCCTGGCGGCGCTCGCCCGGGAGACCGGGACCGCGGCCACCCCGGCTGGAGATGGAGAAGAGGAGGGCGGGGCGTGAGGGCGGCCGCCGCCGCGACGCTGGCTCTCGCCGTCCTGACCCTGGCGACGGCCGCCGCGACGCTCGACGCGACGGGCCCGGCCGAGCCGCTCCCGGCGGCCGCGGCGGGCGGGCCCGGCGAGTCCCGGGCCGAGGACCTGCGCTCGCGGATCCTGCTCGACCGCGACTGCGCGAGCCGCCTCGGCACCAACCGGACCACGCTCTTCGCCAACGGCACGATCCGCCTGCGCGTGCGCTCCGCCGAGGGGGCGGAAGGCGAGGCGACCGACGACATGAAGCTCGGCGAGCTCGACCGCGGCGAGCTCGAGGCCTACCGCAACCGGCTCGCGGCGATCGACCTCTCCGAGACCGAGTCGACGGCGTTGAGCGCCCGCGGCGACTGGGTGGACCGCTGCGAGATCCGGCTCGAGCTCGAGGACCGCCCCGCCGCGCGCTTCAGCTACTCGCGCTTCGACAGCCTGTCGCTCGCGCTCTCGAAGCTGGTCGGGATCGCCGACGAGCTGGCCGGCCAGGCGCTCGCCCGCGACGCCGGCAGCGGGCTGCCGCCGGGCTACCGACCCGCCCCCGGCGACGTCCTGGTGCGCGTGGACGGGGAGCTCTTCGAGGTGGTCGGGCCCACCGCCGACGGCCGCGGCCCCGAGCTGCGCGGGGTCGACCAGCCGCTGACCCTCTTCGTGCTCACCGAGGAGCTCGGCCGGCTCTTCGTGGGCCGGGCGGAGCCCCCCCCGGGGTGAGCCCGGGCTCAGTCAGGATCCTCGGCGGCGAGCTGCGGGGCCGCACCCTGCGGGTGCCGCCGGGGGTGCGCCCGAGCGAGGGCCGGCTGCGCGAGGCCCTGTTCTCGATCTGGCAGGCGCGCCTCCCCGGCGCCCGCTTTCTCGACCTCTTCGCCGGCAGCGGCGCGGTCGGGCTGGAGGCGCTCGGCCGGGGCGCGGTCGAGGTGGTGCTGGTCGAGCACGACCGGCGCGCCGTCGCCCGGCTGCGCGAGAACTGCGAGCAGCTCGACGTCGCAGGCTGGCGGGTCCACGACGGCCGCCTGCCCGGCGCCCTCGGCGATCCCTACTTCGCCTCTCTGGCGCCCTTCGACCTGGTCTTCGCCGATCCCCCCTACGCCTTCGAGGCCCGCGCCAGGCTGCTGGCGGCGGCGGCGCCGCTGCTGGCCGCGAGCGGCCAGATGGCCCTGGAGCACCCGGCGCGGCTCGCGCCGCCGGAGGAGGCCGGCGGGGTGGCGCTCGTGGACTCGCGGCGCTACGGGGAGTGCGGCCTAACGTTCTACGAGCGCGCCGCGGCCGTGGGGTAGACTCGCCCGACAGGCCATGAGCGAGAGCGAGCGCAGCGCGAAGCCCGGCAGCACGCTCACCCTCTGCGACGGGGAGCTGAGCTTCGCCACCGATCTCTACCAGCTCACCATGGCGGCGGCCTATCACGACCGCTCGCCGATGCCGCGCGCGACCTTCGAGCTGTTCGTGCGCCGCATGCCCCGGGACCGCAACTTCCTCGTCTTCGCGGGGGCCGAGCAGGCGCTGGCGTCGCTCGCCGAGCTGCGCTTCACGGCGGAGCAGATCGACTATCTGCGGGGCCTGCCGGCCTTTGGCCGCATTCCGCCGGGCTACTTCGACGCCCTGGCGCGCTTCCGCTTCGCCGGCAACGTCTGGACGATGCGCGAGGGGACCGTCTTTTTCCCCGGCGAGCCGGTCCTGCGGGTCACCGGCACCCTCTTCGAGGCCCAGCTCGTCGAGACGCTGCTCCTCTCGATCGTCAACTTCCAGACGATGATCGCCAGCAAGGCGGCGCGGGTGCGGCTCGCCGCCGGCGACGGCGTCCAGCTCGCGGAGTTCGGCGGCCGCCGGGCGCACGGGCCGCAGGCCGCCGCCTGGGTGGCGCGCGCCGCCTTCGTCGGCGGCTTCGACTCGACCTCGAACGTGCTGGCGGGCCAGCGGCTGGGGATCCCGGTGGTGGGCACCATGGCCCACAGCTTCGTCATGTCGTACGAGAGCGAGCGGCAGGCGTTCGAGGCCTACCAGCGGCTCTTTCCCGAGCACACCATCCTGCTGGTGGACACCTACGACACGCTGGACGGGGTGCGGACCGCGCTCGCCCTCGAGCGCCCGTTCCGCGGCATCCGGCTCGACAGCGGCGACATCGCCAAGCTGGCGCGCGAGGCGCGGCGGCTGCTCGACGAGGGCGGTCGCGGCGACGCCCAGATTTTCGCCTCCGGCGACATGAACGAGTGGAAGGTCGCCCACCTCGTGGAGGAGCGGGCCCCGATCGACGCCTTCGGGGTCGGCACCCAGCTCGCCAACTCGGCCGACTCGCCGAGCATCGGCGGCATCTACAAGCTGGTCGAGATCGAGGAGGGGGGCCGCGCGATCCCCAAGTTCAAGGCGAGCGTCGGCAAGGCCACCTATCCGGGCAAGAAGCAGGTCGTGCGCTCGATCGCCGGCGGCCGCATGGCCGGGGACCGGATCGTGCCGCTGGCGGCGGCGGGCGGCGCGGGCGCCGAGATCCCGCTCCTGCGGCCGGCGATGCGGGGGGGCGAGATCCTGGTCGCCGACCCGTTGACGGAGATCCGCGAGCACTGCCGGGCGCAGCTCGCGCTCCTCCCCGAGCGCCTGCGCAGCCTCTCGCCGGTCAGCCCCCCCTATCCGGTGAAGATCGACGCCGGCCTGGAAGAGCTGCGGTCGGCGAACCGGGACCGCCTCACGCTGTCGTCGGGCTAGCCCGAGTCGGGACCGGCGGCGCGCCGCGGTCCGCCGTCAGGCCAGGAGCGAGCTCCCCGCCGCCAGGGCCTTGCTCACCCGATCGAGCTCCCGGTCGGCGGCTCCGGCCGCCGCCCCGGCCAGCCCGGCGGCGTCGGCGACCCTGACGTCGCGCAGCATGAAGAAGTTGATGTTGGCGCGCTGCGCCGTCTGGCCCGACTCCTGGACCGTGGTCGGCACGCCGGTGAGGATCCCCACCCGGCGGCTGACGCAGTCGGCGCGCCAGCGGGAGCTGGCCCTCTTGCCCCGCTCCTCGACGGCGGCGCGCACCAGCGCGAACTGGTCCTTCGGCTTCTCCTTGGCGACCCGGGCGCGGATCTCGGCCTCGGCCCGCCCCAGGCCCCCCTGCTGGATCGCGACGTCGTAGAGCGAGCAGAGGCAGCGCAGGTGGTCCACCGGCACGTCGGGCGCCAGGCTCTGCAGGAACTGCATGTCTTTGAGCACCCGGGCGCCGTACTTGCGCAGGATCTCTTCGACCATGATGGCGCGGAACTGCTCGACCCGGCCCACCGCCTGGAGATAGCCCCGCCAGGGCTCGACGATCAACGCCTTGCGGCGGCCGGTGCTGATGGCGTCGGCCCAGGCCACCTTCTCCTGCCAGGTCGGGAGCTTCGAGACCCGCTGCCACTCCTCCCAGTCGTCGCCGCCGCCGAAGCACTCCTTGAGCTTGGCCTCGTCGGCCTGGCGGAACTTCTCGAACAGCGGCTCGATGGTGCCGGTCTTGAAGTTGACCTGCGCCGGCCCGAAGGAGAGCCCGGCGCCGTCGAAGTTGCCGGCCACCTCCTGGAACTTGTCGCCGGCCGTCTCGTACGCCGCGGTGACCGAGAAGGCCGTCTCCAGCGCCTGCTCGAGCCCGATCTGGGGCAGGTTCTCCGGGTCGGGAATCCGCACCTTGACCACCTCCCCCTCCTGCACCGCCTCGGCGAAGAGCTTGTGCGCCTCGAGCGCGTCCGCGGCTTTGAGCAGATCGCCGACCGGGTTGCCGCTGATCTTGGCGCCCAGCCCGTCGTCGTCGGTTCCCCGGATCCCGATCCCCTTGCCGAACCGGTTGCGCAGGAGCTGCAGCGCCGAGACCAGCTCGCGGTGGACCCGCACCTTGCCGTCGGGCCGCTGGAACTCCCGCAGACGAAAATTGGGGGTCAGCCGGCGACCGCCGTCGCCGCCGACCACGAACGCGCCGTCCCACTCCACGCTCCAGACCATCGAATCCTCCTTTCGAGCGGAATCCCCACCGTGCGCGCGCGCGGGGGCCGCCCGCTCGTTCCTCCAGACTCTCGCGAACTTGCGCCGGAGCTTAGCACGCTCCCGGCGGATGGGCCGAAGCACCGGAAGCGAATGAGGGAGGGCTCGAAGGCCGCGCCTCGCCCCTGCGCGACTCCGTCCCTGTCAGCCGCGACGCTTGCGAATCGGCGGCGGCTTCGCGCCGCTGCCGCCGGACGACCCGTTCCGCAGCGTGTAGGTCAGCTCCTCGAGGTGGATCCGCAGGTCCACGCTCTTGGCCGGCACCGCCGGGTCGAGCTCGAGGCGCACCGGCGCGAAGTTCAGCACCGAGCGGATGCCGGCCGCGACCAGCGCCTCGTAGTTCTCCTGGGCGCTCTCCGCCGGCACCGCCAGGACGCCGATCTCGGCGCCGGTGTCGGCGACGATCCCGGTCAGCTCGGCGGCGTCGCGCACCTGGATGCCGCCGACCCTGCGGCCGACCTTGGTGCGGTCGGTGTCGACGCCGGCGACCACCCGGAAGGGGCCCTCGTTGAAGCCCGGGAAGCGCACCAGGGCGCTGCCCAGGTTGCCCATGCCGACGACCACGATGCGGTGCTCGCGGCCGAGCCCCAGAAGCTCCGTCAGCCGCTCGGCGAGGCTGGCCACGTCGTAGCCGACGCCGCGGATGCCGAACTCACCGAACTGCGCCAGGTCCTTGCGGATCTGCGAGGCGGAGAGGTGGAATCGGCGGGCGAGCTCCTGCGAAGAGATCCGCTTCTCGCCCCCCTCCTCCAGCCGGCGCAGACAGCGCAAGTAGACCGAGAGTCGGTTGAGCGTCAGCGACGAGACTTCTACGGATGCGGTCATGTTCGGCGTGGAGCGCGACTCCGGTCAGATCCCGTAGCGGGCGATGCCCGCGAGCCATTCGAGGACGCGCCCCGGCCAGATTCCCAGGACCAGGGTCGCCGCCGCCGCCAGCGCCGCCGCCAGCCGCCCGCGCAGATCGATCCGCAGCCCGCGCGGCTCCCGCACCTCGGGGCGCATGTAGAGTGTGTAGACCACCCGCAAGTAGTAGTAGACGCCGACCAGGCTGGTCGCGACGACGACCAGCGCCAGGCCGAGGCTGCCCTGCTCGATGGCGTAGATGAAGATCATGTACTTGCCGATGAAGCCCAGGGTCGGAGGGATGCCGCCGAGCGAGAGCATGCACACGGTGAGACAGATCCCGAGCAGCGGGAACCGGTAGCCCCAGCCGGCCAGGTCCGAGATCAGGTGCTGCTCGCCGGGGGCCGAGTAGAGCAACGCGACCACGGCGAAGGCGCCGGCGTTCATCAGCGCGTAGGCAAGCAGGTAGACCAGCAGCGGCTGGTGCGAGTCGGCGCCCAGCCCGACGAGCGGCACCAGCAGGTAGCCCATGTGGGCGACGCCGGAGTAGGCGAGCATCCGCTTGATGTCCCGCTGGACGAGGGCCAGGAGGTTTCCGACCAGCATCGACAGCACCGCCAGCGCGGCGACGATCTGGGGCCAGCGCTGCGAGAGATCGATCGGGGCGACGAGAAGCAGGATCCTCCAGAGGACGATGGCGCTCGCCGCCTTGGGCGCCACCGAGAGAAAGGCGACGAAGGGCGAGGGCGCCCCCTGGTAGGCGTCCGGCGACCAGGAGTGGAAAGGCGCCAGGCTCATCTTGAAGGCGAAGCCCACGGCCAGGAGGAGGAAGCCCAGGGCCGCCGGGACGCTCAGCCCGTCGACCGCCAGGCCGGCCGAGATCTCCGTCAGCCGGGTGCTGCCCGTCTCGCCGAAGACGAGCGCGATCCCCAGCAGCACGAAGGCGCTGACGAAGGCCCCCATCAAGAAGTACTTCAACGCCGCTTCGGTCGCCACCGCCAGCCGCCGGTGATAGCCGGCGAGCGAGTAGAGGCAGATCGACAGCAGCTCGAGGGCGACGAAGATCGTCAGCAGCTCGGTGGCGCGAATCATGAGCAGCAGACCGGTCGCGCACCAGAGCAGCAGGGCGTGGTACTCGCCGCCGCCCAGACCCTCGCGCTCGAGATAGCCGGAAGAGGCGAGAAGACAGATGAAGGCCGCGACCAGGACGATCAGGCTCACCGCCAGGGTGACGGGCGTCGACTCGAGCAGCCCGCCGAAGCTGGCGGCGGCGGGAGCGGACGCCAGCGCCGCCCAGGCCGCGGCGAGCGTGCCGGCGAGCGCCAGCGGGTTGGCGAGACGGCGCAGGGACGGCGCGAAAGCGTCGAGCAGGAGCACCAGGACGCCGGTGCCGGAGAGGACGAGCTCCGGCAGCAGGCCGGCGAGATCGCCCGCCGGGACGGCGTAGAGCTCGCCGCTCATCGCGGGTCTCCCTTCGGCCGCGCCGTGACCAGGGCGGGCGGCGCCAGCTTGCCCGCTTCGCCGGTTCCCGCGGCGAAGCGCTCTCGCACCATCGGCCGCTGGGCCGGTGCTTCCGCGACCCGCGCCCGGTAGCCGCCGAGCACTCGCTCGAGGCTGGCACGGCTGGGCTCGAGGAAAGGCCGCGGCGCCACCCCCATCACCAGCATGAGCAGGCAGAGCGGCGCCAGGATCAGGATCTCGCGCAGGTCGAGATCGGCGACCGACCGGTTCGCCTCCTGGCGGATCGGGCCCCAGAGGGTCTCGTGGAGCATCTTGAAGAGGTAGACCGCGGCGAGGACGACGCCGAACGCCGCCACGATGGTGGCGCCGACGAGGCCGGCCCGCCAGGACCCGACGAGGATCAGGAACTCGCCGACGAAGCCGTTCAGCCCGGGCAGCCCGACCGAGGCGAGGGCCGAGAAGACCAGGAAGAACGCGAACCAGGGCATCGGCCGGGCGAGGCCGCCGAGGTCTGCGAAGGCCTTGGTGTGGCGGCGCTCGTAGATCATGCCCACGAGCAGGAAGAGCGCTCCGGTCGAGAGGCCGTGGTTGACCATCTGGATCAGCGCTCCCTGCCAGGCGAGGAGATCGAAGGCGACGAGGCCTAGCGCCACGAAGCCGAGGTGGGCCACCGAGGAGTAGGCGACGAGCTTCTTGAAGTCGCTCTGCACCCAGGCGACGAGGGCGCCGTAGACGA
>JBFJMD010000067.1:0-9455 GCA_041634115.1 Thermoanaerobaculia bacterium
CGGCGCGATGAGCCAGCCCGACCGCCGGAGCGACGCGGCCCGGGCCTCGCTGCGGCCGGGTCACCCGGCCGACGCGCCGCTGCTGCTGCGCTGGCGCGGCGAGCCCCGCGTGGGCGAGTTCCAGCCGCTGGCCGAGGTCTCGCTGGCCCAGCTCCGCGCGGAGCTCGCGGCGCAGCGGATCCAGGACCTCTACCGGGGCCGCGGCGACAAATTCCAGTGGATCGTGCTGGCCGACGGCGAGCCCGCCGGCTGGATCACCCTGGTGGTGACCAACTGGGAGCACGGGCTGGCGGAGCTGGGCTACGCGCTGGCGACCGGCTACCAGCGCCGCGGCCTGATGGCCCAGGCGCTGGCACTGCTCCTTGCCGAGCTCTTCTTCAAGACCGGCCTCGAGCGCCTCGAGGCCCGCTGCTCGGTGGACAACGTCCCCTCGCAGAAGGTGCTGGAGCGGCTCGGCTTCCGGAATGAGGGCCGCCTGCGCGACTACTTCGTGCTGCGCGGGAAGCGGGTGGACAACTACCTCTACGCGCTCCTGCGGCGGGAGTATCTGGGCTAGCGCTCGGAGGCCGCGGCGCATCCCATTCTCGGCGCCTCACGCCGTGGTGAAAGCGGTCGGCGGGCTTCGACATCGGCGGCTCCGGGGTCACCGGCGTTTCGGGGTCCGGGGAGGCCCTCCCGGGTACCGGCGCGAGCTGCTCGGACTTTGGCGTGGGGGCTCGCGCCTGCGCTCCGCATGCGCGCCGGCCGGCGGTGCCCTTCGCAGAATCGAGTGGGCGCTGGCGGAGAGCTACCCGGAGAGGGCCTCCCCGGCCCCCGAAACGCCTCCTCGGACGAACGAAGGAGGCTCCGAGCGTTCGCCGAGGAGCGGCCGGAGGTCTCCAGCGACCGCCGGAGTGCCGACAGCTTGTCACCCTCGACCACGGAAAGGTGCCTCGCTGGACTCAGGTGCCCTTTCTCGGCGCCCCGCCCCGGGCGGGAGATCGTTCGGATCACCCCCACCATCCCTCATTCCCTTCCCCTCCCTCCAGGGGGGGAAGGGACGCCGCCGCCCGGCCCGCTCTCCTAGCACCGGTGGGGTGAAAGCAATCGTCGCTTCGGTGCAAGGCGACCTTCTTTTCAGAATACAAACGCCGAGATCGGCCTGTTGACCCCGGGCGGGCCCCCTCCCGCGACACCCTCGCGCCCGGCGGCCCGCCACGCCGAGATCGGCCTCTTGAACCCGAGCAAGGCTCCTTCCGCGACGCCCCCGCGGGCAGCCGGCTCTCTCCGACCGCTACGGCGGCTCAGCCGAGTTGGAGGTAGAGCGCGAGCGCCAGGAGGGCCAGGGCGGCGAGCAGGAGGGCGATCCGGAGCGCGCGGCCGGGCCGGGCCGGGCGGGCCGGCGCGGCGGCCGGCGCCGGGGGGCGGAGCGGGGCGATGAGGGGGGTTCGCGAGCGGGCGCGCGGCGACGCCGCGGCGGGGTCGGCCCCGGCCTCCTCGGCGGCTTGAAGCTCCTCGATCTTGCGCTCCAGGGCCACGGCCGCCTCCGGCGCGAGCCCGAGGAAGCGGATGCCCATTCCGGCCGGCCGCCCCTGCCCCTCCCAGCGCACCCGGATCCAGATCACCTCGCCCATCCCGCGCAGCGGTTCGGCGCCCGTCCCGAGGTCGAGCTCGAAGCGGAGCATCGTGCCGATCGGCTCCGGCCGCTCGAAGCGCAGGAACATGCCGGTCAGCGAGACGTTGGCGGTCAGCCCGCCGCGCGGCTCGGGCCAGCCCGCGACCTGGATCTCCGCCGGCAGCTCCACCGCGGTGCGCGGCGTCGCGTCGCGCGCCGCGGGGGGCCGCTCGTCGCTCACTGCGGCGCCGTCCGCTCGACGGTGCGGCGGCCGCTCACAGCACTTCGAGCCCGGCGTACTTGGCCACCAGCTTGCGCTTGCCCACCCGGTCGAAATAGACCGTGAGCTTGCCGCTCTCGCCGCTGCCCTCGAGGCTGACGACGACGCCGTCGCCCAAGGTCGGGTGGCGCACCCGGCGGCCGCGGGCGAGCCCGGCGCCGGCGCTCTCGGTCGGCTCGTCGTCGAAGCCCGAGCCGGCGCGGCGGAAGAAGTCGCGCACCCCGCGCGTCCGCCGGTCGTGGAAGATCTCGGGGCTCACCGTCACCTCGAGGCATTCGGCGGGGATCTCCTCCAGGAACTGCGAGTCGCGCTGCTCCTGGTAGCGGCCGGCGATCCGCCGGCGCCGGCAGGCGGTGAGCATCAGCCGCTCCTCCGCCCGGGTCATGCCGACGTAGAGCAGGCGGCGCTCCTCCTCGACGTCCTCGGGCAGCCCCTTGGCGTTGAAGTGGGGCAGCAGGCCGTCCTCGAGCCCCGCCACCACGACGACCGGGAACTCCAGACCCTTGGCGCTGTGCAGCGTCATCAGCGAGACGCCCCGCTCGGCGTCCCAGCCGTCGATGTCGGCGACCAGCGACGCGTGATCGAGAAACGCGGTGAGCAGGTCGCCGTTGTCGTCGGTGGGGCTCTCCTCGCTGAACTCCTGGGCGGCGGTGACGAACTCGCGGATGTTCTCGAGGCGGGCCTGCGACTCGGCGTCCTCCTTGTCGTAGAGGTCGGCGTAGCCGGTGCGCTCGAGCAGCCGGTCGAGCAGCGCCGGCAGCAGGAGCTCGCGCGAGGCGGCCTCGAGCTCGCGCACGAGCTCGCGGAAGGCGACGAGCGCCTTGCCGCCGCGGGCCGGGTAGCTCGCGGGCTCGAGCTGGCAGAGCGCGTCCCAGAGCGCCTGGCGGTCGGCCGTGGCCCGCCCGACGAGCAGCTCGCGGGTCGCCCGGCCGATCCCGCGCGGCGGCTGGTTGAGCACCCGCAGCAGCGAGAAGTCTTCGCGCGGGTTGCGCAGCAGCCGGAGGTAGGCGACCAGGTCCTTGATCTCGGCGCGCTCGTAGAAGCGCACGCCGCCGACCAGGACGTAGGGAATCTGCTCCTTCAGGAACCGCTCCTCGAGCGCCCGGGTCTGGGCGTTGGTGCGCACCAGGACCGCCATCTCGCGGAACGGCCGCGCGGCCGCGAGCTGCTCGAGCGAGTTGGCGATCCAGCGCGCCTCGTCCTGCTCGTCGCGCGCCCGGTAGAGCTCGACCTTGGAGCCGTCGCCGGCGTCCGTCCAAAGGCTCTTGCCGCGGCGCCGCCGATTGTGCGCGACGAGGCCGCCGGCGGCCGACAGGATCGTCTGGGTCGAGCGGTAGTTGCGCTCCAGCTTGCGCACCACGGCGCCCGGGAAGGTCTTCTCGAAAGAGAGCACGTTGTCGAGATCGGCGCCCCGCCAGCGGTAGATGCCCTGGTCCTCGTCGCCCACCGCGGTCAGGTTGGCGCGCCCGTCGAGCAGCTCGCCGACGAGCCGCATCTGGGCGTGGTTCGTGTCCTGGAACTCGTCCACGAGCAGGTGGTCGATCCGCCGCCGCATTCGCTCCCGCACGTCGGCCTCGGTGGCCAGGAGCTTCACCGCCAGCCGCAGCATGTCGTCGAAGTCGACGCCGGCGGAGCGCACCAGCATTCCCTGGTAGCGCGAGTAGACGCCGGCGACCCGCTTTTCCCAGAAGCCGCTGGCGCGCGCGGCGAAGGCCTCGGGCGCCTCCAGGCGCGACTTGGCGGCGCTGATCGTCGCCAGCACCGCGCGCGGCGCGAAGGCGCTCTCGGCCAGCCCCTCGGCGGCGAGCGCCTTCTTGACGAACGCGATCTGGTCGTCGCGGTCGAAGATGATGAAGCCGGCCGGCAGGGCGACGCGATCGCCCCAGCGCCGCAGCAGGGTGAGGGCGAATCGATGAAAGGTGCCGACGAAGGCGGGCAGGGGGTAGATCGCGAGCAGGGATTCGATCCGCCCGCGCATCTCCTCGGCCGCCTTGTTGGTGAAGGTGACCGCCACGATCGAGCGCGGATCGACGCCGCGCTCGCGCACCAGCCAGGCCACCCGGTAGGTGATCACCCGGGTCTTGCCCGAGCCGGCGCCGGCCAGCACGAGCTGCGGCCCCTCGCCGTGGGTGACCGCGGCGAGCTGCTCGGGATTCAGCTCCCGCGCGAGGTCCGGTCCCCGGCCCACCGCCCTACTCCACCGTGACGCTCTTGGCCAGATTGCGCGGCTGATCGACGTCCGCCCCCCGCCGCACGCCGACGAAATAGGCGAAGAGCTGCAGCGGCACGACGTTCACCACCGGCTGCAGGCGCTCGGAGACCCGCGGCACCCGGATCACCTCGTCGGCGATCCCCTCGAACTCCTCCGGCGCCCGGTCGGTGAGCGCGATCACCAGGCCGTCGCGGGCCTTCGCCTCCTGCATGTTGCTGCGCACCTTTTCGTAGACGCGCTCGCCGGTGGCGATGGCCACCACCGGCATCGCCTGGTCGATCAGCGCGATCGGGCCGTGCTTCATCTCGCCCGCCGGGTAGCCCTCGGCGTGGATGTAGGAGATCTCCTTGAGCTTGAGCGCCCCCTCCAGGGCGATCGGGTAGTTGATGCCGCGGCCGAGGTAGAGGAAGTCGCGGGCCTGGAAGTGGCGCCGCGCCAGCTCCTCGAGCCCGGCCTCGGCCTCCAGCACCTCGCTGACCGCCTGCGGCAGGTGGGCGAGCTCCTCGAGCAGCACCCGCTGCACCTCGCGGCCGCGCTGCTGGCGCAGGTAGAGGGCCAGGAGATAGAGCCCGACGAGCTGGGTGGTGAACGCCTTGGTCGACGCCACTCCGATCTCGGGGCCGGCGTGCGTGTAGATCACGCCGTCGCTCATCCGGGTGATCTGGCTCCCCTGGACGTTGCAGAGCGCGATCGGCCGCGCGCCGCGCTCCGCCGCGGCCTCCAGCGCCGACAGCGTGTCGGCGGTCTCGCCCGACTGCGAGATGCCGAGCGCCAGGTCGCCGGGGCCGACGATCGGGTCCCGGTAGCGGTACTCCGAACCGTAGTCCACCTCCACCGGCACGCCGGCCAGCTCCTCGATCAGGAACTTGCCCACCAGGGCGGCGTGCCAGGAGGTGCCGCAGGCGACGATGTGGATCTTGCGCAGCCGCGCGGCCGCCGCCGGCTCCACCACCAGCGTTTCGAAGCCGACCGCGCCTCTCTCGAAGTCCACGCGGCCGCCGAAGGTCTCCTGGATGGCCTGCGCCTGGTCGTGGATCTCCTTCAGCATGAAGTGCTTGTAGCCGCCCTTCTCGGCCTGGATCGGGTCCCAGGCCAGCCGGACGACGGGCCGCTCGACGGTCTCGCCGGCGCCGTCGCGGATCTCGACCCCGCCGCGGGTCAGCCGCGCGAGGTCGCGGTTCTCGAGGAAGATCACGTCGCGGGTGTAGGCGAGCAGCGCCGCGGGGTCCGAGGCGAGGAACTGCTCGCCCTCGCCGACGCCGACGATGAGCGGCGGCCCGCGGCGGGTGACGACGATCTCCTCTTCCTCCGAGACCGTCGAGACCACCGCGATCGCGTACATGCCTTCGAGCTCGGCGACGGCCCGCGCCACCGCCTCGCGGAGGTCGTTCTCGAGGTGGGCGCTCACCAGGTTGGCCACCACCTCGGTGTCGGTGTCGGAGCGGAACTCCCAGCCCTCCGACAGCAGCCGCTTCTTGAGCGACAGGAAGTTCTCGATGATGCCGTTGTGGATCAGCGCCACCCGGCCGCGGCTGTCGAGCATCGGATGGGCGTTGCGCTCCGACGGCACGCCGTGCGTCGCCCAGCGGGTGTGGCCGAGCCCGTAGCGGCCGGTGAGCGGCTGCTCGGCGAGCTTCTGCCGCAGCCGCTCCAGCTTGCCCTCCGTCTTGACCGTGGCGAGGGCGCCGTTCTTCAGCACCACCACCCCGGCCGAATCGTAGCCCCGGTACTCGAGGCGCCGCAGCCCGTCGAGGAGCAGCGGGACGACCTCCTGGTCGCCGAGGTAACCGACGATTCCGCACATGGCGCTACCTACCTCTTCTCCTTCCGGCCCCGCCGCCGCCGCTCGGTCCAGCCGCCCACGTTGCGCTGCTTCGCCCTGCCGACGCCGAGCGCGCCCGGGGGCACGTCGGCGGTGATCACCGAGCCGGCCGCGGTCTCCGCATTCTCGCCGACCGAGACCGGCGCCACCAGCATCGTATCGCTTCCGATCGACGCCCCGCCGCCGATCTCGGTGCGGTGCTTGGCGAAGCCGTCGTAGTTGCAGGTGACGGTGCCGGCGCCGATGTTGGCGCCGTCGCCGACGGTGGCGTCGCCGAGGTAGGAGAGGTGGTTCGCCTTCACCCCGTCGCCGAGGCGGGAGTTCTTGACCTCGACGAAGTTGCCGATCTTCGAGCCCCGACCGAGCGTCGCCCCCGGCCGCAGGCGCGCGAACGGCCCGACTCGGCACCCGGGGCCGACGTCGGCGCCGTCGATCACCGAGTAGGGCTCGACGACGGCGCCGTCGCCCAGCTTCGAGTCGCGCACCCAGACCCCCTGGCCGAGGGTGCAGCCGCGACCGACCACCGTCTCGCCGGAGAGGCTCACGTCGGCGTGGACGACGGTGTCCGCGCCGACCTCGACCCGCGGCTCGATGCCCGTCCGCGCCGGCTCCAGCAGGGTCACGCCGGCGTCGGCGAGCGCCGCCGCCTTGCGGTCGAGCAGCGCCCGGTGGACCCTGGCGAGGTCGCCGCGGGTGTTGACGCCGAGCGCCTCGTCGGGATCGCCCAGCTCGACCAGCGCGATGCGCTCGCCGGCGGCCGCGACCGCGTTGAGGGCGTCGGTGAGATAGAGCTCGCCCTTGGCGTTGTCGGGGGTGAGCTCGGCGAGGCGGGCGAAGATCTGCGGCGCCGGCAGCGCGTAGATGCCGGCGTTGACGGTGTCGAGGGCGAGCTCCTCGGGGCCGGCGTCGGCCGCCTCGACGATGCGCTCGAGGGCGCCGCCGGCGCGCGGCACGACGCGGCCGAGGGAGCCGGGCTCGGCGAGCCGCGCCACCGCCATCGCCCCCCAGCTCCCCGCCGCCGCCTCCAGCAGGCGGGTCAGGGTCGCGGCGGTCACCAGCGGCACGTCGCCGGAGAGCACCAGCACGGTCTGCGGCTCGGCTAGCCGCTCCTCGGCCTGGGCCAGGGCGTGGCCGGTGCCGAGCTGCTCGCGCTGCTCGATCCACTCCACGTCCGCCCCGCCGAGGCCCTCGCGCACCGCCTCGGCGCCGTGGCCGACGACGACCAGCAGCCGGCGGCAGGAGGCGGCGCGGGCGGCGTCGAGGACCCAGGCGAGAAGCGGCCGGCCGGCGGCCTCGTGGACCACCTTCGGCAGCTCCGAGCGCATCCGCGTGCCCTTGCCGGCGGCGAGGACCACGGCGACCCGGGAAGGGCTCTCAGCGCCCATCGACCCGGCTTCCGGACCCCACCGGCGCCCCGGGCGCGGCCCGGCCGGCGGGTCCCAGGACCGCACGCAGGAGCTTCGCGGGGTCGTGGCGGATGAGCGGCCCCTCGGCAAGGAGGTCGGCGCCGACGACCTCGACCCCCCTCTCGCCCAGGGCGCAGGCGTCCACCGCGACGGGCTCGGAGCCCGCCTCCGCGTAGGCCGCGAGCGACTGCGCCGGAAGCTCGGCGGAGTTCACCAGGACGAGATCCAGCAGCCGCCCGGCGGCGTGCCGCTCGATCGCCTCGACGTGCGCGACCGCGTCCATGCGGTCGGTCTCGCCCGGCTGGGTCATCAGGTTGAGCAGCAGGGCGACCCGCGCCCGGCTCTCGCGGACGGCGGCGCGGATCCCCGGGATGAGCAGGTTGGGCAGGATCGAGGTGTAGAGCGACCCCGGCCCGAGGAGGATCAGGTCGGCCGTCCGGATCGCGTCCGCCGCGGCCGGAAACGGGCTCGCCGCCGCCGGCTCCAGCGTCAGCTCCCGGAGCCGCTCGCCGGAGCCGCCGATCGCCGATTCCCCGTCGTAGAGCCGCCCCGAGACGCCGCGGCCGCGCAGCCGCACGTCGGCCAGGGTCGCCGGCAGGATGCGGCCGCGCACCGAGAGGATCGACTCCGCGGTCAGGATCGCCTGGTAGAAGTCGCCGGTCACCC
This sequence comes from Thermoanaerobaculia bacterium, assembly GCA_041634115.1. Classification (GTDB taxonomy): domain Bacteria; phylum Acidobacteriota; class Thermoanaerobaculia; order Multivoradales; family JAHEKO01; genus JBFJMD01. The sequence goes on from JBFJMD010000067.1 coordinate 7,981, forward strand.
CGGTCAGCGCGGCGAGGAAGAGGTTGCCGAACGAGTGGCCCGACAGCCCCTCGCCGTCGGCGAAGCGGTACTGGAAGAGGCGCGCCAGCAGGTCTTCGTCGTCGGCCAGGGCGACGATGCAGTTGCGGATGTCGCCGGGCGGCAGGATGCCGAAGTCGCGCCGCAGCCGGCCCGACGAGCCGCCGTCGTCGCTGACCGTGACGACCGCGGTGAGGTCTCCGATCCCGGCGCCGACGCCGTGCTTCAGGCCGCGCAGCAGGACGGCGAGCCCCGTCCCGCCGCCGATCGCCACCAGCCTGTGATCGCTCCCGGCGACGGGCTCAGGGAATCTCGAAGAGGCTCGCGTGCTCCGGGTCCTGCCGGAGGGCGGCGAAGTCGGCGTCATGGTAGGCGTGGACTCGGTTCTTGGGGTTGAGCTCGATCGCCAGCGACAGGAAGCGGCCGGCCTTCTCCAGCTCCCCCATCGCGGCGTGGAGCGACGCGGCGAGGTAGGCGAACCGCTCGTCCTTGCTCTGCCGCCCGCCCCGGGCGCAGATCTCCAGCGCGGCATCGAGGTTGCCCCGGTTGCGCTCGTAGACCGCCAGCAGGAAGGGGTCCTGGCTCGCCGCCGCCGGCGCCTTCTTGAGCTGCCGGCGGCAGACGGCGAGCTGGCGGCGGGTGCGCTCGGCGAGCTCCGGCTGGTCGGTCTCGGCGAGCACCTTCTCGAAGAGCTTCTTGGCCTCCCTCCAGCGGCTGCGGTGGAGCGCCTTCAGGCCCCGCTCGTAGACCTTGACCAGCGGGTCGTGCTCGAGCCGGAGCTTGACGACGCTGTCTTTCGCCGCGAGCCCCAGCTCCTCCAGCTTGGCGCTCACCGTCTCGGTGTCGGTCTTGAAGCGCTTGGCGAGCTCTTCGAGGAGCCGTATCTTCGCGTAGCGCTTGAGGTAGGTGATGTCCTGCTTTTTCCAGCGTTTCGCCATGGGCCGTCCGTCAGCTTCCTATTTCTTGCGCAGCTCCACGAGGATCTGCTTGGCCACCGACTTCAGGGTGTCGAAGACGCCCACCCCCTGGGTGGCGACGGCTTCGAAAGTCGGCTCGCGTTTGAAGTTGAGCATCCGGTACATCTCGACGGCCGGCATCGCGTTCTCGAGGTCGCGCTTGTTGAACTGGAGCGCGAACGGCAGCTCCATCAGGTCGAAGCCGTGGTCGCGCAGGTTGGACTCGAGGTTGCGCACCGACTCGACGTTGGCCTCCATGCGCTCGCGCTGGCTGTCGGCCACGAACACGACGCCGTCCACGCCCTTCAGGATCAGGCGGCGGCTGGCGTCGTAGAAGACCTGGCCCGGGACCGTGTAGAGATGGAAACGGGTGGTGAAGCCGCGGATCGAGCCGAGGTCGAGGGGCAGGAAATCGAAGAAGAGCGTGCGATCCGCCTCGGTGGCCAGCGAGATCATCTTGCCCTTCCGCTCCGGCGCCGTCTTGTTGTAGATGTACTGGAG